>JBKJUN010000340.1:0-3490 GCA_046590555.1 Bryobacter sp.
GCGGAACATCTCGACGCCGGTGACCACCTTCTTCTCGCTGGGCTTGAAGCCGATGATCTCGATTTCCTCGCCCACCTTGACCTGGCCACGCTCGATGCGGCCCGTCACCACCGTGCCGCGACCCGAGATCGAGAACACGTCTTCGATCGGCATCAGGAACGGCTTATCAACGTCGCGCTGCGGCAACGGGATGTAGGTGTCGAGCGCATCCATCAAGTTCTGGACCGACTCAACGCCCTTGGGGTCGCCGTTGATGGCGCCAAGCGCCGACACGCGTACCACCGGGACATCGTCACCAGGGAAGCCGTAGCCCTTGAGCAGCTCGCGCACTTCGAGCTCGACGAGGTCAACCAGTTCGGTATCGTCCACCGCGTCAACCTTGTTCAGGGCGACGACCAGGAACGGCACGTTGACCTGCTTGGCGAGCAGCACGTGCTCGCGGGTCTGCGGCATCGGGCCGTCGATGCAGCTCACCACAAGGATGGCGCCGTCCATCTGCGCCGCGCCCGTGATCATGTTCTTGATGTAGTCAGCGTGGCCCGGGCAGTCGACGTGCGCGTAGTGTCGGTTGGCCGTGCTGTATTCCACGTGCGACGTGGCGATCGTCAAGATCTTGGTGTCATCGCGGCGCCCCTGCGACTCGGAGGCCTTGGCCACCTGGTCGTACGACACGTATTTGCCCCAGCCCTTGTCGGCTGAAACCTTGGTCAGCGCCGCGGTGAGCGTAGTCTTGCCGTGGTCGATATGGCCAATGGTGCCGACGTTAACGTGTGGTTTGGTCCGATCGAATTTCTCTTTCGCCATGACTCGTCTGCGCTCGCTTCCTTACGACCCGGCTTCGTGCCGGCGTCGGTTAAACCAAGAAAACCGGGTTGCCGTTATCTCTCTGCCGCGAAAAAGAATCCCGGTTTCTTTTTCGCACAACTGGAGCTGATGACCGGGATCGAACCGGTGACCTCGTCCTTACCAAGGACGCGCTCTACCATCTGAGCTACAACAGCCCGCCTCTAACAGTGTATCAGGAGGAACGGCGCAAATTATGGTGGATAGGGAAGGATTTGAACCTTCGTAGGGTGCAAGACCCGACAGATTTACAGTCTGTTGCCATTGACCGCTCGGCCACCTATCCAGATGCGCACGAACCCTCTCGACGAAACCTTACCAAGGAAAAAATCCAGTGGGTGTATCGAAGACGACAGTCTCGCAAAGAAGGCCGCCTGACAACTTTTTTATGGTATCACAGCCAGACGCCAACGGAGAAGAAGTGCATCAACTGGAGTGTCGATTGTGTTCGGCAATGGAAACAATTTCGGCTTCTCCTGCTTTACAGGCGAAGACAGGATATCGGCCGCTACCAGTAGCTCGCTGCGCAGCGCGGCGAGTTGCGGCTGCGGAATCGCCGCCGCAATCCTTGCCTTGAGCGCGGCAGCATCGGCAGCAGGCTGCGCCATCAACGCAAAGATAGAAAACTCATTCCGAACCTGCGGGTCTTTGATCTCCTGGCTCCACCCCTGAATCGAACTGATCGCAGGCACTTTGCCTTCAAGCCCAAACTGCAGCATCGCCAAATGAAAACCAGCAATCGCCTTGCGCTCGCCGGAGCTGTCAGTCAACTCCGTGTCGAGTAAGGCGCGAGCCTGCGGTGCTCGGCCTGTCCTCGCCAGCCACAAAGCTTGCTGAACAGCCTGCCCACTCGGTGGCAGATTCGCTAGGACTTGCTTGCGCCAATCCGCATAACGAAGATCTGCCGTCTTCAAATCCCCGGCATAGTAATAAGCGAAAGCAGCCTTCCGCCAGCCCACACCTCCCTGAAACGTCGGGAACCGTTGCCACTGCTCATCGAAATACTTCGCAGCCTCCTTGAAGTTCCGGTTCATGTAATTCACTTCGCCCAGCGAATCGACCGCATTCGGATCATTCGGCACAAGTTTGCGATATTCATTTAAGGCAGCCACCGCAGCAGGCAAATGCAACTGGTTCGCCTCGGCATAGCCAAGTCCGTTCCACCATTCCACCTTACCCGCCTCGATCTTTGTGAGTTCCCGGTATTGAGCCGCTGCCAGATCCCATCGGCCTTGGCCAGAGGCTAACGTAGCCAATTCAACCATTAAGCGCGGGTCACCCTGTCGCATTCTGCTCAATGCCTCAAGCGCCGCAAGCTTTGCCCCAGCGTCTGGAGCCAGCAAATAATCCATTTGTGCCCGGGTCAGGGCATCGGCACTTACAGGAAGCTTATTCTTCAGTACAAGAGCTTCCTCGCGCTTGCCGCTGCGCACCAGCAAATCAGCCAGGATCGGATACGCCAAAGCGAAGTCAGGATTTCGCTCAACGAAAGTAGCGAGTGCCCCTGGCCCACCTTCAATCTGAGCTTCTGCAAATCCCTTCCACTGACCAAAATCAAGATTCAAGCTCAACGGCTTTATGCCTGACAACTTGGATACAAGACGCGTCGAGGCTTCCAGCAACTTCGCCTCTTCCACTACTTCATCAAACTCTCCGAGAATCCCGGTACTCGCTACGTCAGTCAAGGCGGCGTGAATCCGGATTCCCTTCCCTTCCCTTCGGTAGTGCCCGCTGATCACTCGCCCTACCCCAAGCGTGCGCCACCCCTCGGCATCATGAACCAGGCTGGCCGCCATCGTTTTCTCCGCCTGAAGCTGTTGAATAATTGCGTAGCTCAACAAGGGGCGAACCCATCGATCCGCAATCGTCGACTGGTTGTCGAATTCAATAACCGCGATTCGGGGATTGAAAGGCAAAGGCACCTGCCGCGAACACGAGGCAAGCGCCAAACTCAAAACTAAAGAGCTAAAAATGAAGTACTGGCTAGATCGCACGAAATTCCGTTTTCAGAAGTGTCTGAAACTCTGGATTATCGCGCAAAAGCTCGAAGGCATCTTCAGAGGCGAGTTTGTCTCGATCTTTGAGCCCCTCTTCCAGCGCCTTACGCAGGTATTGTATGGCTCGATCCGGCTGCCCGCTTTTGGCATAGAGTTTCGCCAGATGAAAGTGAAACTTAGCTCTTTCCTCAACGCTGCGTTCCTGCAAAACAGTTCCCTGTGAGCCACGATGCTCAAAGACATTCGGATCCAGTGCGATGGCGCGTTGGTATTCGGTCATCGCATCTTCGTATTTCTTGCGAGCGAAATGCGCCGTCCCCAGATTGGAATGGATGCTGGCTGACTCCGGTGTGTACACCAGTGCCTTCTTATAAAAGTTGGCCGCTCGGCGATAGTTCTTCTGAGCGTAGGCAACAGTCCCAAGATTGTTGATCGCCTCTGCATACTTCGGATTCAGCTTCACAGAACGCTCATAGTTTTTGCGGGCCAAACTGAGTTGCCCCATCTGGTGAAAGCCAATGCCCACCTTGTTCCATGTAATGGGAGAATCTGCGGGCATGTTCTGGTACATTTCCACCGCCTCGCGAAACATCTTGCGCGCCATGAAAATATCGCCGCGCATCTCCGGGCTCAACTCTGCCTTGCCTGGC
>JBKJUN010000374.1:0-10139 GCA_046590555.1 Bryobacter sp.
TTCATCTGGGACTACGCCCTCGCCAAAGGCAAATCCGTCAAGGTCTACGGAGAGTACGCCGGCTCCCACCGTGCCCCAGGCAAATCCCGCGCAGAGCTGCTGAAGGATTGGAAGGCCGGAGCAAACTTCACAAAAATGTGGAATACAGTCGCTCCCATCGAACCCTTGAACAAGATCCTCGCCACAAACTTCCCGGCCTACTCCACCAACATCCCCGACGTCGCCCGCGCCCAGATCTTTCTCGCCGATCTCAAGCGTTACGAGCAGCAAGGCAAACTCCCTAACCTCATCCTTCTCCAACTCCCCTCCAACCACACCAACGGAGCCTCACCCGGAGCCTCCACCCCCAAAGCCATGGTTGCCGACAACGACCTCGCTCTCGGCCAAATCGTAGAAGGCCTCTCGAAGTCCAAATTCTGGGCCAAAATGGCAATCTTCGTAGTAGAAGACGATGCCCAAAATGGAGTCGACCATGTAGACGGCCACCGCACAACTGCTTTTGTGGCCAGCCCCTATGCCCGCCGCGGCCACATCGATTCCACCTTTTATGCACATCAATCTATACTCAAGTCGATCGAGCTCATCCTCGGCCTTCCCACCATGTCGCTCTTCGATCTGATCGCTCACGACATGCGCAACAGCTTCACCACCAAGCTAGACGCGACCCCCTTCACTGCAGAGATCCCCAAACAGGACTTGTACGAAACAAACCCAAAGGTGAGTGCCCTAAACGGGCCCGCCCGCAAGGCCGCAATCGACTCCGCAAAAATGAACTTCAATGTCCCTGACGCCGCCCCAACCGAAAAGCTCAATCGCATCGTCTGGGGTCAAATTAAGGGCTGGAACATTCCCTACCCCGCCCCTAAAAACACTGCCTTCTCACCCTTGTCAATCGACGTGGATGATGAAGAACGAGAAGAGCAACAAGCCCGGAAGAGGTCCCGTGAACGCTAGCCCAACCATTCATATACTCCCCAAGTGAATCCATCTCCTTCTGCATATTCCCCGATGCACTGGAAGCCGCATTTGCCTTTAAAAAATCCAACACTGCGCTGATTAAACAGTGGCCCATGCATAATACAGGCCGTCATCCGCTTGGGCTCAACCTCGGCAACCATCAAGGCAAACATGGAAGCGGCAGCTCGGACCTCCGGCAATACGCCAATCTGGTCGATCAGCAGCGCATTGTCGCTGAAGATCAGTGAACTTGCTATGTGAGTAGCGGTGTCCTCAGAACACGTTGTCGTAAGCAGGAACCCCACCACCTTACCGTCAATCTCAGCAACATAGCTGGAATCGTTTCCTTCAAGACGGCGTGAGTACTCCTCCGGTGTTCCAACAAATACCAAATAGCCCTTCGAGGGATCCGCGTCCTCGGCTCGATAACGCACTGTCTCTGCAATCGACGCAATGGCAACCCCGTCTTCGACTCTTGCCTTTCTGATTAACATTGAAACACCGCCGCCGCCCGTTCGTCTTGAACAACCATGCAGGTAGAGGAGGCCTTCACAATCAGCTTGCCTGCATCGTCGGTAACCACACATTCCACAAAGCCAGTAGAACGACCTCGATGCAACACCTTCGCCTCTGCACTGAGCTTCCCTTCCCGAGCCGGACGGAAGTAGTTGATCTTCAATTCGATCGTCGCCAATGCTTCACCTTCACTCAGAGTCGTGAAAAATGCCATACCCATAGTCAAATCCGCAAGATCGCAAAGAATACCCCCGTGCACCGTACCAAATGGATTCCAGTGCTGCGAAGCTGCAACCATAGAACATCTCGAAAGACCCTCTTCAACGTGGTCTACGTCCATTCCAACCAATTTGCAAACGGGCATTGGCTGACCGGACTTCATCCATGACCTCAACTTTTCAACCATCATCTTTGAATTATCGCTTGAAACATTCTTTCCCAAAATGATTGCCGCTCGTTATACCCTAGTCATATGCCACGCAACGAAGAAGGCGAGTTCGAGCTTGTCCTTGGCAACCGCCAATTACTGAGTGTTTTCTTTATAGTAGTTGTACTTCTTGGGGTGTTCTTTGTCATGGGATACATCCTCGGAAAGAATTCATCGCCAGCCACACCTGAGGTCGCGAGTGCACGAAAGGCTACCGACACTAGCCCAGCTCCCAGCCCGATCATTATCGATAAGAGCGCCGGAAAGTCCAGCGCCGCTGGCGAGCCAGTAGTTGAGAAACCAGTTCCAGTCGAAAAGCCCCTAGCGAAGGCTCCAGAACAAAAGAAGGCTGAGCCGAAGCCGACTCCCGCTGCTTCTGCTTCAACCAAATCCGGTGAACCGCCGAAAGGAAGCCTCTTCCTGCAAGTAGCCGCCGTTGGCCGCGCAGAGGCTGATGTAGTGGCCAAGGTTCTTAAGGGCAAAGGCTTCGACATCTGGATTGCACCAACGGATAAGGACAGCATCTTCAGAGTTCTTGTTGGACCCATTCAGAAGTCGGAGCAAGGCAAGACTCGTGGCGAGTTGGATGCGCTTGGATTCAAGCCCTTCCCGCGCAGCTACTAGACTAAATACATGCTCGTCCAAATCGAGAAGCAGCCGGCTCATCCCCGGCTGCCTGATTTTTTACGCAAACCTCAATCTGAATTCCAGGCCGTAACCGCACTCAAACGTGAACTGCGCAGTCTTCAACTTCATACAGTTTGCGAGTCGGCAAGATGCCCCAATATCCATGAGTGCTTCTCTCGCGGTGCAGCCACATTCATGATCCTCGGAAACCTTTGTACTCGTGGCTGTTCCTTCTGCAGCGTCCCCAAAGCCAAGACCCCTTTTGACTTGGACGCTGATGAACCCGAGCATGTCGCAGCCCAGGCAGCGACCATGCGGCTACGCTATGTGGTGCTCACCAGCGTGAATCGGGATGACCTTCCAGATGGTGGATCTGCGCATTGGGCACTCACTGTTGCGTCTGTACGCCGAGCTTTGCCCGATGCCCAAGTGGAAACACTTACCCCAGATTTCAACGGTGACCTGTCCGCCGTAGAACGTGTGCTCGCTGCTGGTCCGCATGTTTACAACCACAACATGGAGACAGTCTCACGGCTCTACAGCCGAGTCAGACCACAGGCTGATTACGGGCAGAGCTTGAAGGTGATTCGTTACGCCAAGGAGTCCCACCCCGAGATCCTGACCAAGTCTGGACTGATGGTTGGGCTTGGGGAAACACATGAAGAAGTGCGCCAGTTGATGAGAGACATCCGGCAGGAAGGACTTGCTGATATCGCAACTATTGGGCAATACCTTCAACCAACACGTCGCAATCGCAAGGTCGCTCGATACGTCGAGCCTGCCGAGTACGAAGAGTGGAAGGCCTATGGGGAGTCGATTGGATTCCGTGCGGTGTTTGCCGGACCCTTTGTTCGGTCGAGCTACATGGCAGATTTGGTAGCCTATGAAGCTTCAAGCTAGATACATCCTGGCAGCGGCGACAGGGTTGTTGCTGGTTCTGATTCAGCCGACTCCGGCCCTGACCTTTCTTGCACCCTTTGCCCTGACACCATTGCTGATCGCTGCGGCTGAAGAATACTCAGCTAGGCATCGATTCCTGATGGGGTGGTTGGCGGGCATTCTGCAATGGGGTGGTACCTGCTACTGGATTCGCGAAACGCTGGCTCAACACGGCGGTATGCCCGGGTGGCTGGCAACGCTGCTCTTCGTGTTGTTTACTATGGCGAAGGGTTTGCACATGGGAGTCTTTTCTACGGTTTCAAGCTACCTCTTTGGTGTGCGTTGGGCTCCTCCAGCCTTGGCCCTGCTGTATGTTGGACTTGAGCGCACCCATGCCGAACTTGGCTTCACGTGGTTACTGCTTGGGAATGCCGGGACAGATATGGGCATCCCAATGAAGCTGGCCCCAATTTTTGGGGTATATGGGGTCAGCTTCGTCTTCGCGCTTTTATCGGCTTCAGTCGCTTCCTGGTATCTGCGTTGGGATCGATTGCAGCTCGCATGGTGTGCGCCCTTGTTGGTGCTTTACCTGCTGCCTGGACTTCCTGAGGTCAAGGCTGGAGACATGAATGCGCTGGTCGTCCAGCCAAATATTCCGGAAGACGGTCGGATGACTGATGTCCAGATACACGACGTCTATGAAAGGCTCGCACGGATTACGCTCAATGGCGCTTTAGACCGCTCACACCGCAAACCATCCTTGCTGCTTTGGCCGGAAGTTCCGGCGAGCCTTTACTATGAGACGGATGCTGCATTTCGCAATCAAGTATCCAGCCTGGCCCGCATCAGCGAGGCACCTTTTTTGTTCGGAACTGTTCGGTTTGACAAGGATGGTAATCCCTTCAACACAGCACAACTTCTGACGGCAACTGGCGATCCTGGTGGGACCTACGACAAGATGAACCTTGTTCCCTTTGGCGAGTTTGTTCCACCTGTATTCAACGTGATCGTCGGCAAGGTATCACAAGAAGCTGGGACCTTTCAGCCGGGATCAGAGATCAAAGTTTTTGGAACACCAGCCGGGAAGCTGGGAGTCTTCATATGCTACGAGTCGGCCTTCCCGCACCATGTTCGGGCTTATGTTTCGAGAGGCGCGGAAGTGTTAGTGAACCTCACTAACGATGGGTACTTCGGCAAGTCTGCTGCTCGCGATCAGCACTTAATGCTGGCCCGGATGCGGGCGGCAGAAAATGAGCGATGGCTGCTGCGTCCGACTAATGACGGATTCACTGCGAGCATTGACCCTGCAGGCCGGGTGATCGATGAGTTGCCACCTTACCATATGGCTGCCGGGCGGCTTCAATATGCTACGGCGTTCAAGACCACGCTTTACTCAAAGACTGGCGACATCTTTGCGTGGAATGCACTTGGGCTTGGGATACTTAGTCTCCTCGTAGCGCGATGGCTGGATTCACACTAACTGCTCGCCAAGCTGGGGTTGGCCCCGCCAGAATCTAGGAAAAGGGCAGCGGAAGCTAGTCGAGAAAAGAGACTGCTATGTCTTTTCATAGCCGAGGCTGAAGATGGCTGCTTGCAACTTAACTGTTCGATAGCGGACACTCTGGACTTGTCCCCTTTATTGAGGCAAAAGTTTAGACACAGTACTCTGGCCAGCTAAAAGAGTGCTGGACAGAAGGGCAACGGTTTAGCAGAATCGCAATAGTCGGAGAGACGGAAGCGAGCTCTGCTGGAGAGCAACTTGCCGAGGGATCTCCGCTCGAAGACTCGTCAAGACGAGATTCATCGTGAGGCGACCTTCCGGCAGAGCGAATGAGCTGGGCGACTGGATGACTATAACGGGGGGCTTCCAGAACCCCGGCTTTTCGAACTCGGATTGATAGATCTTCGCAGTTCCTTAAAAAACTCACGCTGGAACTTTCCCGGCTGTCGGCAAGCCGTCGAACTCCACTGGCGTTTTGTAGCCCAATGCCGAGTGTAAGCGGTTGCGGTTGTAAGTGCGTTCGAGGAAGTGACGAATCCCGCGTCTGGCATCGGCCATATCGCGATACTCGACGCGATAAACTTCCTCATGCTTGAGGGTCTTCATGAAGCTCTCGGCCTTGGCGTTGTCATAGGGATTGCCCTTGGCGCTCATGCTGATCTGGATATTGTGGTCGCCGAGTAATTTCGTGTAGTCGCCGCAGGCGTACTGCACGCCGCGATCGGAGTGATGGATCAACCCGGCGGGGGTGCCCCGCTTGTCGATCGCCATTTGCAAAGCTCCCACCGCCAGCTTGGCCTCCAGCGTCCGCTCTAGCGACCAGCCGATCACCAGGCGCGAATACGCATCGAGCACGACGGCCAGATAAACAAACTCCCCGGCCAGCCGGATGTAGGTGATGTCGGCCACCCAAAGTTGATTGCGGCGCGTAGGCACCAGCTTCCGAGTCAGGTTTGGGTAGACGCGAAAGCCGTGCCTGGAATCCGTTGTCGACAGGAACTTCTTCTTGCGGATGCACAGCAGGTTGTCCTCGCGCAGGATCCGTCCCACGCGCTTGTGATTCACCTCCCAGTCTTTTCGCTTGAGTTCGGCGGTGATACGCGGCCGACCGTAGGCCGGGTGCCGCAGCGCGATCCGCTGGATCGCATCCCGCAACTCGACGTCTTGGACTGCGGCGGACACTTCCGGGTCGAAACGATAGTAAGTAGCGCGGCTTAGTCCTGCCAGGCTGATCATTCTGGCTGTCGTCATCGGGCTGCCCCTTTCCCGTTCTTCCCGGATTTTCCGGCAGAGGGCGGATTGGCTGTTTCCACCTGCGACTTCCGCACTTCTTCGATCTGTCGCAAGCAGCCTTTTAAAAAATCAATCTCCATGGATTGTCGGCCTACCTTGCGTTCGAGCTCAGCCACCTCCGTTTCCTCCAACCGTCTCCGGCCTTCGCCGGAAAAGGCCGAGCTAGGCCGCTTCTCGAACTCCCGCTTCCACACTTGTAGCTGGGTCGGGTTCACTTCCAGTTCCCTCGCTACTCGGCCAACAGGTATTCCCGTTTGCAGACGCTTGATCGCCGCCACCTTGAACTCACGCGTGAATTTCCTTCGCGTTTCAGACATGACTCATATTCTCCTATCAGAATTTTTATGAGTCTAAACTCGTGTCTCAGTTTTGGGGACAACTCCACTCTCCCTCTTCGTAGCCGCCAGCGCCGCGTGAATCTTATCCAAAGGGAACGTCTTCGCCACCACACCCAAACTGATGTAGTCCGTAATCCGACTCCCGGCGGGCAACGTGGCAACAGTTCGCGACATTCTCCCTGCCTCCTGTTCTCAAACAGAATCGCATGGAAAGGTTTGTTAAGTGACGAGTCTTTGGGCTTAACATGCGTCACTTCTAATACAGACCCGCCAGATCCCACTTCCCGATCACTTCTTTTCCCAGCCCTCCCACTTTGTCCGAACACGAATTGAAATACTCCTTCGCCTTCGCTTCGTCGAACTTTACGTAACCCTGCTTCGGCTGATACAAAATAATCGAACTCGGAAAAGGGTAAGCCGTCCAGCTTCCCGGAGTCGGCCGTGCCGTCGCCATTTGGTCACTATACATTTCCTTGCGCACCAGTTGCGGATGCGTCGCCTGCACCATCGCCGTCTCATTCCAGCCTGCATGGCCGCCATCTTCGCCAAACACCTTCAAGGTCAGGTCCCCGCAATAAGTCCACCAGTTCACAATCAGAGTCCTTACGCGTTCGCTCCGCCCCACTTCTTCCGCCACCGCGTTCAGCGCCGCAGTGTTGCCGCCATGCCCGTTGACAATGATCAGATTCTTCATCCCGTGCCGCGCAAATCCGCGCAACAGATCTCGCACAAAAAGCCGATAGGCCTCGTCGCTAATCGTGATTCCGCCCGCAAACGCATCCAGACTCCCCGTGATTCCGTAGTTCAAAGTCGGAGCCACCAGCGCATTCAACCCCGGTGCAATCCGCCGCGCGATCGCCGTCGGAACCGTGTTATCCGCCCCATTGTGCGTGACGCCATGCGCTTCGAGAGTCCCCGTCGGGATCAGCACTGTCGTGATCTTTCCGGGCACCAAGTCTTTGAACTCCATCCAGTTCAATTCATCCACTTCCCGCGTGCGTGGGCTCTGCCCCAAAATTGTCAGCGCAACTAGAAGACCAACCAGGATAATTCTCATGTAGGATCTACGATAGCCGATGGCGCAACAAAAACCCAATCTTCTCTTCCTCATCGCCGACGACCACGCCGGCTATGTCCTCGGTGCACAAGGCAACAAGCTCGCCCATACTCCCAATCTCGACCGCCTCTCCGCCCAAGGCACCCGCTTCGCCGCCAACTACTGCAACTCCCCCGTCTGCACTCCCTCCCGTCAATCCATCCTCACCGGCCTCTACCCGCACGCTGCCGGAGTTACCACTCTAAAGACTCCGCTCTCCGAAGACAAAACCACCCTCGCCGACCTCCTTACCGCAGAAGGCTACCAGACCGCCACCTTCGGCAAGATGCACTTCAACGCTCCTGGCAGAGATGGCATGCACGGCTTCGCCACTGCCTTTACCGAAGACCGAATCAACAGGGGTTGGCAACAAGCCATCGGTCGCCCTGCCCCGCCCTGGAAGCCCTTTGTGGACCCAGCCTCAACCTGGCTCAACTCCGCAAATCAATCCCTCCCCTTCCGCGACGAAGAGATGCGTTCTTCCTGGCAGCTTACCCAAGCCAAAAACTGGCTCACCGCGCACAAGGATGCCCCCTTCGCCATGTGGCTCAGTATCCAGGAACCACATTCCCCCTTCCATTTCCCAACCGAAGACCAACCGCGTTACTCCCCAAATTCCTTCTCTGTACCTAAAGTCGGACCTGAAGACAACTGGCAAATTCCGTTCATTTTTAAAGACTTAACCCCGCTCGAAAAGCAGGGCATCATCGCCGCCTACTATTCCAGCGTCACCTTCCTCGATCGCAACATGGGCCGCATGATAGACCACCTCAAAGCCCTCGGCCTCGACGAAAACACTGTAGTCGTCTACATGGCCGACCACGGCTATTCTCTCGGCCAGCACGGCCGCTTCGAAAAACACTGCTTCTACCAGCCCGCCATGCATGTGCCGCTCATCTTTCGCCATCCAGGCAAAATCTCAGCCGGCAAAACCATCGCCCGCCCCACCGAATCCGTCGACGTCGCGCCCACCCTAACCCGCCTGCTCGGCCTAAAGAATAGCCTCCCAAAAACTCACGGCCGCGACCTCTTCACTGCCCCGCCCCGCGAAGACATCTTCAGCATTTACCTCGAAAACGAAGAAGCCTGCCTCATCTGGGAGCAATGGAAGCTGATCTACACTACAGGCCTTCGTAAGCGCACCGACGGCTACCTCACTGAAAACCCAACCCCAGGCCGCATCATACGCCTCTACAACCGCCGCCAGGACCCCGGCGAATTCCGCAACGTCGCCAAACAATACCCGGCCCTGGTTCAAACCCTGACCCATCGCCTCGAAGAGAAATTCCGTTCCACCCACCCGGAACCAGGTCTCGACCTCGACAGCTACCTCAAACCCCGCGATGGAGCTTAAAATCCTGCCAGTTCTGCGAAACCTTTGCGCTTTCATAGGGTTTGAGAGAGTGTGACGCCAGTGGCTAGCCTCGAACGGGATGCAGAATTGATGTTACGCGTACGCGAAGGCGATGAGCCGTCCTTTGTCATCCTGCTCGAAAAACACCGCAACTCGGTCATCCATTTCCTTTACCGTATGATTCAGAATCAGGCCATCGCCGAAGAACTAGCCCAGGAAGTTTTCCTGCGTGTTTACCGCAGCCGCAGGAGTTATGAACCTACCGCCAAGTTCACAACCTGGCTCTTTCGTATCACAACTCACCTCGCGCTCAATCATGTCCGCGACCGCCGCAAAGACAAGCTGCACGATTCGATTGACGAAAAGCAGGAAGACGCTTCTCCCCGGCAACTCGCCGACCGCGGCGCCAATATCGAAGAACGTCTGCTGCGCGATGCGCGGCTTGGAGAAATCCGTCAGGCCATCGAACAGTTGCCCGAGAAACAGCGCGGTGCCGTGCTCATGCACAAATATCAGGATATGGAATACTCGCAGATCGCGGCCGTCCTTGGTTGCTCCGAGTCGGCTGTAAAAAGCCTGCTCTTCCGGGCATATGAGGCACTCCGCCTTCGTCTGCGTCACTTTAGCCCCGGCGGAAGCGGGCAGAAAGCAACATGAAGGAGCACACCATGAATTGCATCTTAAACAACCAGGAACAAGAAGAATTGCTCCTCGGCTATTGTGCGGCGTCCCTCGATCCAGAAACCGCCCGTACCTACGCACGCCACATCATTGCCTGCGACCACTGCCGCGAGATGGTTGCAATGCAAAAGCTCGTCGATGAATCGCTTTCCAACTGGCACGCCCCCGAACTCAGTCTTGGTTTCGACCGCAAACTCTTTGCCCGCAGCCGCGCTGAAGAAACGAGCCCCAAACCCTGGTGGCGGCAACTGATTCCCGCCCAATTCTCTGACACGCCCTGGGGCTGGAAACCCATATTCGTGATCGCTCTCGCTACCATTGCACTGGCGATTTTTCTAACGCGCACACCCGGCGCAGCCGATCTGCCCCAGCAAGCTGATCTGATCAAGGCCGACGAAATTGAACAGGTCGAGCTTGCCCTCGACGATATGGAGGCGCTCCATGCCCTCCAGCAGGTCGATAGCGCTTCG
>JBKJUN010000672.1:0-3584 GCA_046590555.1 Bryobacter sp.
GCATAACCCAGAAAGAGGGTGATGCCGATCACCAGCAGGATGACGCCGATACGGTTCAACCAGTTGGTGCCTACGGTCGCTTCCCAGTCTTTTGCTGGTGCTTCTATTGGCGCCGGGGCTGCTTCAACAGGTTGCTCGTGAATCGGTGGCGGGGCCGCCTCACCCGTCTCAAGCTGAAAGACCCGACGGGTGAGCGCGGCGATCTGATTCTGGTTCCGGCGGAGCGTATCTTCGAGCTCCGCCATGCGGGCATTCAAGTCGTCAGTCACGGTTCAATGATTTTACCCGGAAAAAGGGTTTGTCTTTTTCTGCCGGGTCCATGACGAAATCCTGTGAGGTCTTGGCGGGATCGTAGTCGCGCCACAACCAGGTGAGTGCGATTGGAGTTTCTGCATTGCCCTGCGCGGTGCTGTGCGGGCCGCTGCCCCACTTGAACTGAAAATCATATTCGCGCAGTTTGAGGGAATTCGCCATCTGAATATTCTGCAGTGGCCATGAGCCGTGAGTGTTCTCAAGATCCTCGCTGCCGTCAGAGAGGAAGGTGCGGATGTTTCGTTTGGGTTGTTTGCGGACGGCAAATGGGAAGATGTTTCCGCCATCCAGCACTCCGGGTTTCCACTGGATGCTAGTGAAGGTGCCGATGCGCGAATATACGCGAGCAAATTCTTCAGGCCGCCACCAGGCGGCGTTAAAGGCACAAACCGCGCCTGAGCTTTCACCGGCAATCGCCCGCGAGTAACCGTCTGTGCGCAGTTTCCATTTGGCCGCAATCAGAGGCATGATCTCTTCGAGCACATAGCGTGAGTATTTGTCCGTATAGGTGTCGTAGAGTATGCTGCGCATCGCGCGAGTGCCAACTTTTCCAGGTGAGATGAGCACATGGATGGCTGCCGGAATGCGCTTCTGGTGCACCAGGTTATCGAGTTGAATCAGCAAACGATTATTGGCTGTGCGGCTGGCATACTTCTCGCCGTCCTGCCAGATCATGACTGGCGCTGGAGTGTTCGGGTCATACTGTGCCGGTGTGTAGACCCAGTAGTCGCTCATCATGCCTTCATAGAGCTTGCTGGCGGTAGTGAATTTCTCACTGATCTTGCCTTGCGGTACGCCCGCTTGTTCGTAGGCTTCGGGCCCAAAAACGGACAGATCGAGGCGGCCGCCGAATCGCTTGCCGTCAATCATGTAGTGATAGGTGTGAGAGGTATACATGGCGAGCTTGGCTGTGCCGACGAAATAAGAGCCTGCCTTCTTCATTGCGGCGGCAGGCATATCGTCGACCATGAGTTGCGGAGCCTTCAGTACCTTAATGGCAAAAAGGGCATCGGGGCCAACACTCAAACCTGCTTCACCCTTTTCGAGTTGTTGCGGTGTGAAGGTGGCTTCAATGGCTTTCAGGAATTCAGGCGATCCGGGCTTGGCGGCCATCTTGAGGACGTCAGCGGGATCAGGTTTTTGCGCACAAAGAATCAGCGCGGAGACGAGCAGTAGTAATGTGGGTCGCATAGTGAGACCCTACGATGCTATGGGATATAGCCGCGTTGCGCAATCCTTGTGCCGCTGGCAAGTGAAGATTCTTCTTCTTGCCAGGAGACTCCGTTCGCGCCAACCCAGCGGTTGTAGAAGTTAAAGAGCGAACAAACCGTGATGGCGTCGTAGATGGCTTCGTCTGTCCAGCCAGCCTTGTTGAGCTTTCGGATATCCTTTTCTTCGATGTCCTGTGCCTCCAGGTTTACCTGCACCACAAACTCGAGCAAAAGCCATTCGGCATCGGTGAGGTCGGCATCTCCTTCTAGAACAGCACCAATGAAGCCGGGGCCCTTGCCCTTTTTGACGCGGCCTTCTTTTTCGAAAAGTGCTGCGGCTGCGGCGCCATGGGAGTCGCGGCAGAAAGAACATTCATTGCCCTCGCTAGTAATGGCAGCGATCAGTTCCCTGAAGGCCGGGCTTAGCGGTGAGGCACCGCGCATGACTTCCTGCGTGAACTGATTGAGCAGGTCGGTTGCCTTGGGCTTAAAGGCGAGCAGATGCATGATGCCAGGAATCTCACGTCCTGCCGCTCGCATGGCTTCAATACTTTTTGCATACTGGCCGCCGGGCTTGGTGTTCTTTTCGAGATCCTGTAGGTAGATATCCGCCATTGCTTCAGTCTAAAGGACTGTGGAGGCAGATGTGCAAGTGGCTCAAGAGGCTTGGGAACTTTTGATGTCTTCACCACTGGCGATGCGGGAGAGCAGAGCACTAAGATCAGCCGTATTCAGGGGCTTGCTCAGATAGGCGTCCATGCCGGCCGAGATGCAGCGGTCTGCGTCTCCCTTGATTGCCAGGGCGGTCAAGGCGATGATCGGCACGTGGCCGCCTGCTGTCGCCTCACGGGCTCGAATCGCTTGAGTTGCCTCAAGCCCGTCCATCTCGGGCATGTGTACGTCCATGAGCACAGCGTCGAAACAATCTGCCTGAAGCGCTTCTACCGCTAGTTTCCCGTTCACTACCGAAATCACGGAGTGGCCGGCACGACTGAGTACACGCTGCAAGAGCACCCGATTGACTTCATTGTCTTCGGCTATTAGGATTTTCAACGGTCGAGTTGTGTTCTCGATCTTTGACTGAATTGTGGGACTTGGCGCGGCTGCTGCGTCCATTTCAAGTTCGAATGAGAATGTACTGCCGCTGCCCTGTTTTGAAGCCACCTTAAGGGTGCCGCCCATCATTCGAACGAGTTGCGAAGAAATGGAGAGGCCAAGACCAGTGCCGCCGAATCGTCTTGTGGTGGATGCATCAGCCTGAGTAAAGGCCTGAAAGATGCGTTGCTGTTGTTCAGGAGTGATTCCGATACCCGTATCAATAACCGAGATCTGAACGCGGTACCGCTCCGCTCCAAGGGGCAGTGACTTGAGATCCAATTTGACGAAACCCGTTTCAGTGAATTTAACGGCGTTGCCCAACAGATTGATCAGAACCTGTTGCACGCGGCCTGGATCGCCGCTGAGCGAAGCTGGCAAATCCGGGTCGATACTGGCCACCAGGCTGAGCTTCTTGCTTTGAGCGGCAAGGGTGAGGATCTGAACCGACCGATTGGCTACTTCTTTCAGGTCGAAAGAAATCGATTCGAGACTAAGCTTTCCGCTCTCGATGCGGCTGAAGTCGAGAATGTCATCAAGAATTTCAAGCAGACTGCGAGCCGAATTGCGCGCCATCGACAGATACTCACGTTGATCTTTGCTGAGCTCCGTTTCAAGAGTCAGTTCAGTCATGCCCAGAATGCCATTCATTGGCGTTCGAATTTCATGGCTCATGTTGGCTAAAAACTGGCTGCGTGCGCGTGCGCTAAGTTCGGCCTGTTTGCGGGCCTGCGAAAGCCGCTGCGCGAAAAGTGTTACCAGGCCAAGGAGAATAATGGCGGCCCAGAAGAGGATCTTCAATAGCTCATTTCTTTCCCGGGTTTTGTTCATCCAGCCCATGAATGCTGGATCGGTACGCGTCATGAGCTTCCACTTGGTTGCAATTTCAAAAACTTCACCGGAATCGGCAAGTTCTTCGATCGCGGCCCTGAGACTTTTGGCGTCTGCCTCATGATCGAAGCGTGA
>JBKJUN010000798.1:0-1389 GCA_046590555.1 Bryobacter sp.
CCGCGCATCGGTGAGTGAATGGTCGGACGAATAAGGCCCAGGCATCCCCACACCCATCACATTCTCTTTGCCAAAAGCCTCCACGGCGATACAAGCCACAATCGAGGAATCAATCCCTCCCGACAACCCAATCAGGACTTTCCGAAATCCACATTTGGTCACATAATCCCGAGTCCCCAGCACTAAGGCCTCATAGACCGCCTCATTTTCATCAAGGTGAGTCGCCTTCATCTCACCCTCACCGGTGGAAACATCACAAAGAATCAGACTCTCAGCGAAACTCGGTGCCTCGGCAATCACTCGGCCCCGCTCATCCATGGCAAAGCTGGAGCCGTCAAAGACCAGGTGGTCATTACCGCCAATCGAATTCACATAAACGCAAGGCAGCCCATGTTGTTGGGCGATGGTCTCAAATAATTCCCGCCGCAACGCCCGCTTGCCCTGTTCATAAGGGCTGGCATTGATGCTCAACAACAACTGCGCCCCCTGCGCCTTCAACTCCGAAATCGGGTCACGCTCATACAGCCGTTCAGCGAATATCTGCTTCTGGTTCCAGGTATCCTCGCAAACGGTAAGCGCAACGGGTACGCCCTCAATCATCAACAACGATTGAGACTGAGCAGAGTAGAAGTAACGCCCCTCATCGAAGACGTCGTAGGTAGGCAACAGCATCTTGGTCTGCCGAAACACTTCCTGGCCCCGGTGAAGCACAACAGCGGAATTGAGCACCTTCTTGCCAACAGTCTGGTGTGAAGGGGAAACCGAGCCAATGATGATGTGGAGCGGCAGATCCGCCGTTTCTGCTGCGATCTGCAAGACTTCAGCCTCAGCGCGATCAAGAAAAGAAGGCTTTTCCACGAGGTCGCGAGGCGGGTACCCGGTCAGGCAGAGTTCCGGAAAAAGCACAACCTGTACTGCGTTTTCAGCCGCACGGCGTGCGAAATCAACGATCTTCTTGCGGTTCGCAGCGAAGTCGCCAACGGTGGTATTGATTTGCGCGAGAGCGATGCGCATGAGATTACCTATTGTAGCGATTCGTTGTTTGAATATTGAGAGCTAAGGCAGCTTAGTGAATATTCTCGAGCAGAACCAGATCGTTGATGCTTTGGTCTGTGTGAACGTATACCAGCCAGCGCTGGTCGGCGGAGACGGTGAAGTTAGATGTACCCGATGTAGTTCCGGTGGGAAGGGTAAGAACGATACTTTGTTTCCCGGTGTGCAAATCTACCCGATGGAGCTTCAGGTCGGCGGTATACCAATAACCTGTGTTGCCGGTTGCAAAATAAGTAGCGCCAGCGGGGGTATCTGCGATTTTTTGTTCTTCGCCGCCCGCGATGGATATTTTCCAGAGTCCTGGCAAATCGAACTTTTGGTAGGCAAGCATCGTAC
>JBKJUN010000833.1:0-3443 GCA_046590555.1 Bryobacter sp.
CCGAAGCGCTTCATATTGGCTTATTATGACAACAACCCATGAACGCACTTCTGCTCGCCGCCACGTTGCTTGCTCAGACTTATCAACCTACCTGGGACTCTGTCGATAAGCGCCCGAATCCTCCCTGGTTCTCTGACGCCAAATTTGGCATCTTTATCCACTGGGGCGTCTATTCCGTGCCCTCTTATGCACCCGTGATCCCCGGCAAACTCGCTTATGCCGAATGGTATTGGAATGCCATGACCAAGGGCAAGGAAGGTTCGACCAAACCAATCGAGGCCGGCACCTGGGCTTACCATCAGAAGCATTACGGTGCCGACTTCAACTACCAGGATCTCGCCCCGCAATTCCGCGCCGAGCTCTTTGATCCCGACCACTGGGCCGATGTCTTCGCCCGTTCCGGCGCAAAGTACGTTGCCCTCACCTCCAAGCATCACGAAGGCTTTGCCCTGTGGCCCAGCAAACACGCAAGCGACACCTGGGGCCGTCCATGGAACGCCGTTGAGACCGGACCCAAGCGCGATATCCTCGGTGACCTCTCAACCTCAGTCCGCAACAAAGGTCTTCGCATGGGCTACTACTTTTCGCTTTACGAATGGTTCAATCCCCTCTGGCTCACCGACAAGCCGCGCTACATCAGCGACCACATGACGCCCCAGTTCAAAGATCTCGTCACTCGCTACAAGCCAGACATCATCTTTAGCGACGGCGAGTGGGATCTGCCCTCTTCAGAATGGCGCAGCGCCGAGATGCTTGCCTGGCTCTACAACGACTCATCCGTCAAGGACACCGTCGTAGTCAATGACCGGTGGGGCAAAGAAACACGCCACGTCCACGGCGGTTACTACACGACGGAATACACCGCCGGCATGAGCAACGCAAATCACGATTGGGAAGAGAGCCGCGGCATGGGCTTCTCCTATGGCTACAACCGCGCCGAGCGTGCAGACCATTACCACTCCACTCGCGATCTCATCATCATGCTCTCCGACATCGTCAGCCGGGGCGGCAACCTCCTTCTCGACATTGGCCCCGACGGCGACGGCACCATTCCGGTAGTGATGGAGCAGCGTTTGCTCGAAATCGGTTCCTGGCTCAAGGTCAACGGCGAAGCCATCTACGGCACCAAGCCTGCGAAGAACCCAAAGCAGTGGAGCGTCGGTGAACAACCCAAGGTCGACTACAACCAACGCTTCGAATCAACCTACGATGTCTCTGCTCTTGCTTCCAAGCCCGCCCCCGGCAAAGCTTCCATCGACGCATTCTTCACCACCAAGGGCAAAGACCTCTACGCGATCCTGCCGCGCTGGTACAAGAGCGAAATCACAATCGACGGTGCCATCGCTAAACAAGTCCAACTCCTCGGCGAATCGAAGCCGCTGAAGTTCAAGAACGCCAAAGGTGCTGTCACAATCCAGCTTCCGGCTCTTCCTGAAGACCTCCTATCCCAACCTGTCTGGACCCTAAAGATCACTCAATGAACCGTCGCCACTTTCTCGCATCTATGACTGCCGCCACTGGCCTTGCCCAGTCGCGGCGTCCCAATGTCCTGTCGCTATCGGTGGACGATCTTAACGATTGGGTGGGCTGTCTCGGCGGCTACCCAGGCGTCAAGACGCCCAACATTGACAAGCTGGCCAAGCGCGGAGTGCTCTTCTCAGACGCCCACTGTGCGGCACCCCTCTGCAACCCGTCCCGCACTGCCATCATGAGCGGCCTCAGGCCATCCACCAGTGGCATCTACAACAACGACCAATACCTTCGCACCAGCCACCCCGACGTCGTCACCATGCCCCAATACTTCCGCCGCAACGGCTATCACGTTGCCGGGGCAGGGAAGGTCTTCCATCACGTCGCAGGCCATAACCCGCCCGACCAGTGGGATGAATTCCAGCTGCAGCAATTCGACGACCCCTGGTACCGCCGCGCCGACTGGTATCCCTGGAATAAACGCATCCCCGCTCCCAAAGGCCATCCCTACAATGGCCTCAAAGATTTTGCAGGCGAATTCGATTGGGGCGTTCTCGAAACTCCAGAGGACCAGTATGGCGACCAGAAGGCTGTCAACTTCGCCAAAGAATTCCTCGGCCGTAAACACACCAAGCCCTTCTTCCTCGCCGCCGGCATGTGGCATCCGCATATCCCGATGTACGCCCCGAAGCGCTTCTTTGATATGTATCCGGAAGCCTCAATCCACATCCCCGATACGCGCGACGATGATCTCGCAGACTTACCACCCCTCGCCCAACAACTCGCCGCCTTCCGTCGCCCAGAGTTTGAGCGCATCCGCGAAGCCGGCAAATGGAAAGAGTTTGTCCGCGCTTATCTCGCTGCCATCTCCTTCGCTGACGCGCTAGTCGGCAGCGTCATCGACGCGCTCGATAACAGCGAATATGCAAACAACACGATCCTGGTCTTCTGGTCTGACAACGGCTGGCATCTCGGCGAAAAGCAGCACGTTCACAAGTCGACGCTCTGGCAGCGTTCCACCCACGTGCCTTTCATCATCTCCGGCCCCGGCCTCAAAGCCAAAGGCACTACCCGGACACAACCAGTTAGCACCTTCGACATCTATCCGACCCTCATTGATCTTTGCGGCCTGCCCGCGAATCCGCGAGTTGAAGGCAAGAGCCTGCGGCCTTTACTTGAGAACCCCAAGGCTAAGCACGACCCTGTTGTTTCCACCCATCTCCCTGGCACCCACTGTGTTATCGACGAGAAGTGGCGCTACATTGTCTATGCCGATGGCAGCGAAGAACTCTACAATCGAAAGGCCGATCGCAATGAGTTCACCAACGTAGCATCCAACCCCAGGCACAGCAGCACAAAGCAGCGACTTGCCAAGTTCTCCCCACCCACCAGTGCCAAGCCCCAACCCCTGGTCACCGACTTCGATTTCGACTTCGCGACTTACACTTACAAAAGAAAGCTCAAGCCATGATCCTCCCTCTCCTTCTTCTGCTCGCTGCCGACCCCAAACAGGCGCTCACCTTCCGTGCCACCTTCGATAAAGGCCCAGAGGCCGACTTCGCCAAAGGCGACAAGTCAATCTACTTTGCCCCTAGCTACAAGGATCAGGCCAGCGCCGTCAAAGGCCTGGGCCAGGCACCTGTAGCGCTTGAAAACGGCGCCCTTCGCTTCAAGGCTAAACATACGTCGGCCCTCTTCTTCAAGATTCAGGACAACGTCAGCCCAACCTCTGGCACCATCTCGTTCAAACTCAAACTCGATCCTGCTCTGGACCTCCCGCCCGACTACGTCGACCCCATTCAATTCACCGACAAGGCCTACAACGATTCTGCCATTTGGGTTGACTTCACCAAAGACGAAAAGCCCCGGCTCTTCCGCCTCGGCGTTTTCGGCGAACTTAAAGCCTGGAACCCAACCAACATTGCCCCCGACAAGAACCCCAAATTCAACGAGCGTCTCGTGGTAGTCAAGAA
>JBKJUN010000995.1:0-2360 GCA_046590555.1 Bryobacter sp.
ACCAGGGCACCAAGGGTACTAACCTCCACACCATCCGCAACATCAACCTGCCCCTCACTCCTTCAGCAACTGTCGCCTCCAACCAGCGCCTCATCCTCCCACAGTTCTCCAGCGTCAGCTACCACGAAAATTCTCTCAACTCCGTCTATCACGCTCTCACCGTCAAGGCCGAAAAACGCTTCTCCAAGGGCTTCACTTTCCTCACCTCCTTCACTTGGTCCCGCAACATGGATTACGGCAATGAAGACCTCCTCGACGGCAGCCCCGGCAGCGTCACTCCCTATGACCTCCGCCGCGAGCGCGCTCTTTCCACCCTAAACCGCAAACTCGGTTACGCCCTCTCACTCGTCTATGAAATCCCCACCGGAACCATGACCGGCCCCGCCAAGTGGGCTCTCGCCGGTTGGCAAATAGGCGGTATCGTCGCGGCCCACAGCGGCCTGCCTCTCAGTCACTCCATCAACATCAACAACCAGAATCTCGGCGGTGCAGTTCGTGGCGACTGGGTCCGCAACCCCAATCTCCCAGAATCCGGGCGCACCAGCGATCGCTATTTCGATACTGGCTTTGTTGTCCCAAGCGCCCCCGGCGTAGTCTCAAATGCCGGTCGCAACCTCATCATCGGCCCCGGCCGTCAGAACATCGACATCGTGCTCTCCCGCACCTTCAGAATGCCCTGGGAAGGCCACGCTCTCCAACTCCGCTTCGAGGCATTCAACGCCCTAAACAAAGCCAACTTCGCCAACCCCAACACCGGCGTCGGCACACCAGCCGTCGGCAGAATCAATGCCGCAGAAGACCCCCGCCGCATCCAGTTCGGCCTCAAATACAACTTCTGAAAACTTAGCTCCGGCTGCTGAATCTCGATGCCTGTCCACAAGCTAATGCTAGCCTCGACGCATCATCGGTACTTCTTCGCCAAATGTTCACCATATACATTCAGGTCCGCATTCTTGAGCGACCCTCTCAACGACTTCAGCACAGGAGGCATCTTCGAATTTTCAGAATTACCAGTGATGGAGTCCAAATACCGCTCTACCATCGCCGACACCGAAAGACCTCGTGATTTTGCGTAGGTCTTGGCCCGCTCGATCACTGCCGGGTCTACACTCAGTGTTAGCTTTGCCTTAACATCCTTAGGATACCGAAGTGATAACACGTCGAAATAAGCGAATCATTGGGAAAAGCTGGAATACACTCACCTAACAACTAGTCGTGCAACTCAAATTAAGCCTCCAGCAACTCTGTAGGCTCTCCGTCGATCAATTCGGCTTCGACCCTAAACCAGGCGGGGCGCGAACCGGGAGGTTGGTTGACAGAACAGACCGGAGGGATGGGTGACACATTGAGGGCCGGCCGCCGATAGGGGAGAATGCCCTGGAAAGAGAAATGCCGGACGATGGGAAAAGTAGGATTTGTGATGGCAGTTGCAGCCAAGGAAGGCAACATCGCGGAGTTGTGCAGGCGGTTTGGGATATCTCGGCAGACCGGCTATGAAGTGATCGAGCGGCAGCGCAGAGAAGGCTATGAAGGGTTGAGACCGCGCAGCCATGCACCGCGCAAGAAGCCGCATGCGATGAGCGAAGTGGTGAAAGAGCTGGTGCTGAAACTGAGGCGGGAGCGGCCGAGTTGGGGGCCGAAGAAGCTGAAGGCATATCTGGAGAGGCAGGAGGGAGCCAAGCCTGAAGAAGAACGGCGGCGGATGCCAATGGCGAGCAGCATGGGAGATTTGCTGAAGGAGGAAGGGTTGATCGTCAAGAGCCGCAAGCGGCCCGCAGGGCAAGTGCTGTCCCCTTGGCCCCACACTACCACCACCCGACCCACCCACCCGCTCCTACGCCGTGCGTAAGCGCGGGGAGCCAAATGACCGGCAACTGTGATTTCTAATGCATGCTCAAAAGGCTCGCCAACTCACTAGTAAAGAGCCAGATAAATGGCGAAGTCGGCACTTACCGGCGTTAAAGCGGCCACCTTGAGCACGTGGCCGGTGCTAATCCTTAAACGGAACAAAGACCTCAAAATAACTGCCGGGTACGGCTGCGTCGACGGCGGCCACAATGCGGGTTGTGACCAGCTTCACTATCGGCCATTGGGAATCTTCCAGGACGATCAGCGCAATCTTGCGGTCGTCAAGATTCTGCTGCTACCGTGCTCACCATGAGTTCTAAACCGGCATCCTCGGCGGCTTCGATCAATGCGCCGTTGGTGAGTTCTTCCCATCCATGCGCCCGCGCTTCCTCGACGGTGTGGCCGATGAAATAACAGGCCAGACCGCGCCGCGTGCCATTGTCAAAAAGAATGCGCATGTAGCGGTGGGCTAGCCGTAGCTCGGTGCTTTATCGAGCGAACGCGCGACAAAA
>JBKJUN010000087.1:0-3887 GCA_046590555.1 Bryobacter sp.
GCACCCACAACAGCGATCGCCGAGATCGCATTGGTTAGTGACATCAGCGGCGTGTGCAGCAGTGGCGACACCCGCTTGATCAGCTCAAAGCCGAGGAAGGCTGCAAGCATAAATACAAATAATCCAGCTTCAAAGCCCTTCATGATGTCACTCCGATTCGTTCTGCCGCTTCGATCAGTTTTGGGTGTACGACGCGTCCACCTTCGCAGACCAGAGTTTCGCGAATGATCTCGTCCTCGCGATTGAGATGAAAGTCGCCTTTCACAATCAAGTTCTTGAGGAATGCCGAGACGTTATAGGCGAAGGTCTGGCTGGCGTGATACGGAAGGAGCGATGCGACATTCATGGGCCCCATCACAGTCACTCCCTGGAATTCGATCGTCTCGCCCGGGATTGTAACTTCGCAATTGCCGCCACGTTCTGCCGCAAGGTCGACAACTACAGAACCGGGCGACATCGCGGCCACCATTTCGGTGGTCATCAGAATCGGTGCCTTGCGGCCAGGTACAGCAGCGGTTGTGATGACGAGGTCTTGCTCCCGGATGACGTCGGTGAGCAGCTCTCGCTGCCTTTTGTAGAAGGCTTCATCCATCGCCTTGGCATAACCGCCCTTGTCTTCGGCCCCTGCGTTGTCTACATCAAGGACCACAAACTTGGCACCCAGACTTTCCACCTGTTCTTTAGCCGCTGGCCGCACATCGTATGCGCTAACGACTGCGCCCAGCCGGCGTGCCGTCGCAATCGCCTGCAGGCCCGCAACGCCTGCCCCCAGGATCAATACCTTGGCAGGAGCGATGGTGCCAGCGGCAGTAGTCATCATTGGCAAAAGCCGCAGCAACTGGCTTGCCCCCATCAGCACGGCCTTGTAGCCAGCAATACTGGCCATCGATGACAAGACGTCCATGGACTGTGCTCTGGTGATGCGGGGAATCAATTCCAGGGCCAGATAAGATACTCCGGTCTGCGCGAGATCCTGATTCTCTTGCGGCGCGGTGAGTGGTTCGCCCAAACCGAGCACCACTTGCCCCGACCGGTAGTGGGGAAGATCGTCTCGACCGGCTTGCGGGTTTGCCCCGAGGGCTCTAACTTGAGCGAGGCTGGCTGCTGCAGCAAACACCTCTCTACGACTCGCCAGTCGCACCCCTCGCGCTTCGTAATCCTTGTCTGGATATCCGGCGGATGTTCCTGCCCCCGCCTCCATTACCACTTCCAGTCCGGCCTTGCCCAGCGCCTCTGCCGCTCTTGGGGTCAAGGCCACACGCCTTTCGCCAGGCAGTGTTTCCTTTACTACACCGAGTAATGTAGCCATGTGTTTTCCTCGGTTGCAATCCTACGCCTCTCAAGGCTCAAATGCAACCGGTATCTTTTGGGTCTGATTCGCGCCACGGTCCAGTGGCGACCATATGTGGTCGCTTGACGCTATGCGGTCGGTCACTTTCAGTCTGGCGACTGCTAAATTGCTGGATAAATCGCAGGAAGCGGAATGGCCCTTCACGTGGTTATTAAACAAATTCTTCTGCGAAATCGTTTCGCCTGAAGCCTCTACTGAATGTCTTCTAAGTCTTCTAAAAAAATTAAGCATAAAACAATGAAAGCCCGAGTGGGCGAGCTTCCTAAATGTCCGACCGGGATTCACGGTCTTGATGAGATCACCCTTGGCGGGCTGCCGCGTGGGCGGCCGACCCTGGTCTGTGGCGAAGCCGGTTGCGGCAAGACACTTCTTGGAATGGAGTTTCTGGTACGCGGTGCATTGGAATTCGACGAGCCCGGTGTCTGCCTGTCATTTGAGGAGACTGCTGACGAACTTGCCAGCAATGTGGCGTCGCTTGGTTTTGATCTTCCTGCTTTGATCGCCAGCAAAAAGCTGATGATAGACCATATCTTTCTAGATCGTAGTTTGATCGATGAAACGGGCGATTATGATCTTGAAGCACTGTTCGTAAGGCTGGCTTACGCTGTTGATGCCATTGGTGCCAAGCGCGTACTGCTGGATAGTATCGAGGCCCTATTTGCCGGGCTTGAGGACCAAGGATTGTTGCGGGCTGAATTGCGAAGACTCTTCCGATGGTTGAAAGACAGGAATCTCACCACAATTGTTACCGCAGAGAGAGGGAAATCGACACTCACTCGTCATGGTCTCGAAGAGTATTTGTCTGATTGTGTCATCCTGCTCGATCATCAGGTGACACAAACCGTTCTCACTCGCCGCTTACGTGTAGTCAAGTATCGAGGCTCCACCCATGGAATGAACGAGTATCCATTCCTGATTGAAGAAAACGGAATCTCCGTGCATCCTGTAACATCGATGGATCTGAAGTATTCGTCTAGTACCGAAAGAGTATCTACAGGCCTTCCTGCGCTCGATTCCATGTTTGGCGGAAGCGGATACTTTCGCGGCAGCAGCATTTTGATATCGGGCACTTCAGGAACTGGAAAATCAAGTCTTGCAGTGCATTTTGCGTCGGCGGCATGTGCTCGTGGTGAGCGCTGCGTGATCTTCTCCTTTGAGGAATCAGCCGACCAGATCATGCGAAACATGCGCTCGATCGGAATCGACTTGCAGCACTGGGTGGACAAGGGGCTATTGCATTTTCATTCCGTGAGGCCCACAACCTTTGGGCTTGAAATGCATCTGGTGAAAATCCACAAAATCATCAAGGAATTACAGCCAAGCATCGTCGTGGTGGACCCAGTGACGGGGCTGCTGCATGCAGGCACTCCCTTCGAGACGCGGAGCATCTTGTTCCGCCTGATCGATTTTCTAAAAGAAAAACAGATCACCGCCGTCCTCACTACTTTGACCAGTAGTCCCGTTGGGCTGGAACAGACCGAGATTGATATCTCTTCGCTTGTCGACGCATGGCTACTTCTACGGGATATCGAGAGCGGCGGAGAACGCAACCGTGGCATCTACATCTTGAAAGCCCGCGGTCTCGCACATTCCAATCAGATTCGCGAATTCCTTCTGACAAATCATGGGATAGAGTTGCGTGAAGTCTACTTGGGCGAAGTAGGTTTACTCACAGGTTCAGCACGCGTCACACAGGAAGCGAAAGACGCCTCAGCAGCCATTCTAGGGCACCAGGAAATTGAGCGAAAACAACTGCTGCTGTTGCGCAAGCGTAAAGTTCTGGATGCTCAGATCGCTGCTTTGCAATTGGAACTCGAGACCGAGGAACTGGATTCGCAGCAACTCATTGCCCAGGAGAAGTTGAAGCTGATGAAGTGGCAGAAAGACCAGAGTGAAATGGCAGATAGCCGTTTTGTGAAAAAGGCAATCCCGGTAGCAAATGGAGCTGCCCTCCTTGCACGCGGAAGGCGGAAATAGGATGCAGCCCAAAGTGAAGCCTATTACTAAAAAAAATCCAACGGCAAAGTGGCAGTTGCGTCTCTATGTCGCAGGCCAGACGGCTAAGTCTTTACAGGCTTTTGCCAATCTAAAGCGCATCTGCGAGGAGCACCTTGCTGGCGAGTATCACATTGAAATTGTGGACTTGCTTGAGAATCCGCAATTGGCCAAAGGTGACCAGATTTTCGCTCTCCCTACATTGGTGCGAAGGCTTCCTGAACCGATGCGGAAAATCATTGGAGATCTTTCAAATACGGAGAAAGTATTGGTTGGGCTCGATCTGCAATCACGCCAGTCAGGTCTGGCCTAAAGATGCGAGCAAAGCCGAAAGATCTTACTCTTGCTTTTGAAATGGCGCTAGCGAACGGCCCCAAAGATGAGCGCTATTTGCTGAAATTATTCATCACCGGCCCCACACCA
Source organism: Bryobacter sp. (assembly GCA_046590555.1). Taxonomy (GTDB): domain Bacteria; phylum Acidobacteriota; class Terriglobia; order Bryobacterales; family Bryobacteraceae; genus Bryobacter. The sequence continues at coordinate 3,770 of JBKJUN010000087.1, forward strand.
AAGTGCACCAGGGCAATCCAGAACATCCGCGCCATTTGTGAAGAACATCTTGCCGGTTGTTACGACCTCCAAGTTGTCGACATTTACCAGAACCCTGAGCAGGCCAAGCCCGAGCAGA
>JBKJUN010000143.1:0-16013 GCA_046590555.1 Bryobacter sp.
GATTCTGCTTCAGAATGTTCTGCACGTTCAGGAATCAGATGTGGGCCTGCACCGTTTAGAAGGAGAAGGACTCAAGCTGGCTCCGGGCGGAGAAGTTTTTCTCAAGCTGGATCCGAGGGGAGCTTTTCAGACCAACGAGGGCATGACGATTGCGAGCAGTAAAGAATTCTTTCGAAAGACAACCAGGGGCTTTGAAGCTCAAGCCTTGCCGGTAGCCAAGAAAGCACAGGAAGTATCGATTTATTCCATGGCTCAGATTGCACCAAATCTGATAGCGTTTGGAAGTACCCGCGGGGGATTGATCCTTGCCGATTCGGCCGGGAATGAATTGCGCCAGTACAACTCAAAATCGGGACTCCCGAGTGACTATATTACCGGCATCACAATCGACCGGCAAGGCGGTGTCTGGCTGGCCACCTTCAATGGCTTGATCCGGTTTGTGCCGAGGCTTACCTATTTTGATGAATCGAGCGGCTTGAGGGGAGCGCTCACCAGTCTCGCACGGTGGAAAGATTCACTTTATGCCGGCACTACCAGCGGACTTTTTCGCCTGAAAGCCTCCATGGATACGCAAGTGTCGACGTTTGAACCAGTGAGCGGCATTGAAGATGCGGTGTGGTCACTGAGTGCCAAGGAGAAGTCACTGTGGGTTGGGTCAGCCCGAGGGCTGTTTGAGTACAACGGGAAGAGCCTGGAAACCCGCAGCGCAACTCCAGATGTGGTTTATGACGTATCCTTTGCACGTCAGGCGGCAGAAACGCTGTTCACAGCCATGAGGTCTCTCGCACAGATCCTGAAGTTTGACGGCAAGGCGTGGAATAAAGTAGGCGAAATCCCGATTGCAGGAGAAGAATTCCGGTCAATTGCTGATGATGATAAGGGAATTCTGTGGGCCACCACGCGTACCTCGATCGTTAGAGCAGACATGAGTTCAACGCCGCCAAAGATCCAGAATTTCACCCAGCAGAACGGCCTTCCTTCTGGATGGAAGAACGTATTTCGAGTAGGCGGCAGATTGCTATTTGCAACTGAGAAGGGCTTGGTAAAGTTCGACCCGCCTGGGCAGCGATTTGTACCCGATGAAAGTCTTGGGCAACGATTTTCGAATGGCACTATGGGGATTCTGCTGCTGAAGGAAGATCTACGCAACGGCAATGTGTGGATGAGCGGTGCGGGTTATCATGGGGTACTAACCAAGCCCGGGCAGAACGATTCTGAGTGGCGACCGATGCCTTTCGTAAGCGCTGGGTTTGAAGATCTGTGGGTGATTCATCCAGATGCGGACGGAGTGGTGTGGGGAGCCGGCAGCGATGGCCGGCTGGGTCGGCTCGACCCGGCATTGCAAAATACGGGTCAGAGACCGTTTCATATATTGGTGAGGCGCCTGCTTAGATCAGACACTCGTCAAGTGATTTTCGAAGGTGCCCCGACGAAGCCAGTTTCGATTGCGCCGGAGCAGAACAATTTGCGCGTTGAGTTTGCGGCTCCGTTTTTCGATGCGCCAGAACGAGTGGAATATCAAGTAGCCCTCGATCAGGCTTTAAACGACTCCACGCCATGGTCTACAGAAGCGTGGAAGGATCTAAGCAACCTTTGGGAGGGCTCATACAAGTTACGGGTACGGGCTCGTAATCCTTATGGAATGGTGAGCCCGGAAGCTTCGGTTGAGTTGCGGATTTTGCCACCCTGGTATCGTACCTGGTGGGCGTACGCGATCTATTGCGCAATAGTGGGCGGGCTGATCTGGGGAGTCTTTCGTTGGAGATTGCAGAACTTGCGCGAATCCAACCGCCGGCTGGAGCAAATTGTAGAAGAGCGGACTACCGAGATCCGCGAGCAGCGTGACCAGATTGCCGATCAGGAGAAGAAGACCGAAGCCCTGCTGCTTAATATTTTGCCCGCGCCAGTTGCGGAAGAATTGCGAACCAAGGGCTCTGTGTCACCCATGCATTTTGATGACGTGACAGTTTGCTTCACTGACTTTGTTGGTTTTACGATTTCTAGCGAGACGATGTCGTCAGCAGACCTTGTGGCGAAACTGGATGAATACTTTACCGAGTTTGACAAGATCATCACCGCCTACGGGCTGGAGAAGCTGAAGACGATTGGCGACTCTTACATGTTTGTATCGGGGTTACCGACGGTGTCAGAAGATCATGCTCATCTTGCGGTTCGTGCTGCGCTGGACATTGTCGCGAAGGCGCAGGAATTGAGCGAGAAGAACGTAGGATTGAACTGGCGGCTGCGGGTTGGGTTGCACTCGGGACCTGTAGTTGCTGGAGTGGTGGGTCTCAAGAAGTTTGCGTTTGATATCTGGGGCGATACGGTGAACCTGGCTTCACGTATGGAATCGAGCGGAGTGCCCAATCGCGTGAATCTGTCGGAGAAGACGTACCTGAAGGTGTCCAACAAGATCAATTGTGAGCCCCGGGGTCTGATAAAAACCAAAGACGGCAGAGACCTGCCGATGTACTTCGCCAACAGCTAAAGAATTACGCTTGCCCCTTCGCGGGCAATGATCACCTGATCGAAGTGTTGCCTTGCTTCGTCGAGAACACTTCTCAAGAATTCGTCGGTATGCGAAGGATCGTGGTGAGCAAGAACGAGCTGCTTGACGCCAGCGTCCTTGGCAACCTTGACGCCCTCAAGCCAGGTGCTGTGCCCCCAGCCTTTTTTGGCCTCATACTCTTCAGGAGTGAATTGCGCATCGTATACGAGGACATCGGCACCCTCGGCATGGGTGCGAATGACATGATCGAGAGAGTGGTCGCCGTGTTCGTGGTCGCAGGCATGGACAATGACGGCACCGTTAGATTCCAGGCGGTAGCCTGTAGCTCCCTGCGGGTGATTTAGGGGGAAAGGATACACCTTTAGGCCGCCGTTACACAGAGTGTGGCTTGGAGCGCCCGCAAGTGTAGAGAAATCGCGCTTGGCAGCAAGCAGATCAAAGCCAACGGGAAAATAGGGGTGAGTCATCTGCCCTTCGAGGATGTTTCTAACTTCAGAGGCGGCCTTGGAGGTGTGGAAGCGGACGTGGTTGGCAGGATTATAGAGTGGGGCAAAAAAAGGAATTCCCTGTATGTGGTCCCAATGGAAGTGGGTCATAAGGATATCAATGTCAATACTTTTGCCTGCTGCGCGGTGGATCAGATCCAGGCCCAATTTTCTTGCCCCGGTTCCACCATCAATCAAAACCACTTCGCCATTACCCAAGCGCAACTCAAGACAAGTAGTGTTACCACCAAAGCCCAGGTTCTCCGGGGCAGGCGTCGGAATCGACCCCCGCACCCCCCAGAATTTCAGCTCCATGCGGAGTAGTCCTCTTTCTTGGTCCGACATCAATCTTTCGATTGTAATGGAGAATGAATTTCCACGCCGGACCTCGCTACAATATTTAAATCATGCAAGGCGATCACATCTCTCGCGTCATCTTCGAATATGCTTCCCGAATTGGAGACGCCCGCGAAACTGGGGCGAATCTACAATTGAATGCCGATATGGCGAGGAGTCTGGTAGGAGCGGACCGCTGCAGCATTTGGCTGATCGACCGGAAGGTGAATGAACTTTGGACAAAGGTGGCGCATGGGGTGGATGAATTGCGGATACCGATGGGCCAGGGGCTGGTTGGTGCGTCGATTGCCACAAACGAAACAATCGTAGTGAACGATACTTCACAGGATTCCCGCTTTCTGAATCCGGTTGGGGCTTATCAGACCGTTTCGGTGCTGGTGATCCCGTTGCGATCCTCAGACGGATCTGTGATTGGGGCATTGCAGGCGCTGAACAAGCCGGGTGGCTTTAGCAAAGAGGATGTGGATTTGTTGGCTCTGGCGGCAAACTATTCTGCGTCTGCGATTGAGAACCAAAGGTTGCGACTGGAGGCAGAGTCTGCGCGGCTGATGATGCGCGAGCTTGAAATTGCGCGCGATGTGCAGCAGCGACTCTTTCCCGAGACCAATCCGCAATATCCTACGCTCGATTGCACGGCGAGTTGCCGGGCGGCGAAGTCGGTTGGCGGGGACTATTACGATTTCATCCCGATGTCTGATGGAGGATTGTTTTTTACGCTTGGAGATGTATCGGGCAAAGGAATTGCGGCGGCAGTGTTGATGGCGAGTATCCAGGCCTCGATCCGTTCACAGGTAATGACGCCACCAACTTCGCTCGCACAGTTGATGGGGTCATTTAATCTGGCAGTTGCATCATTTTCCCGCTCTGAGCGATACTCTACGCTGTTCTGCGGCTACTTCGATCCAACCCATCGAAAGCTGACTTATGTCAATGCCGGACAGGTGGAGCCAATGTTGTTGCGCGCTTCCACGGGCAAAGTGGAGCGGCTGACTACGGGTGGACCTCCTGTGGGGCTTTTGTCATTCTCAATGTACTCGCAGGAAGAAGTTCCTTTTGAATCTGGCGATATTCTGCTTTGCTACTCCGATGGGATTAGTGAATCCACAAACATGGCAGACGAGATGTGGGACGACATCGAAGTGAGACATTTGCTGGAGGCATCAAGTGGGCTAAAGGCAGTTGACATTCAGAAAATCATCATTGATGCAGCCGACGCATTTGCCGGCGAGGCAGAGCAGGCCGACGATTTGACTGTGATGGTGATTCGAGGAATTTAATTCACCGCTCGGGTGGAAGGCTGGCCCCCGCAATCAGTGCGATTGCTGTTGTGACTATTGATTCTCCGCTGCCTGACACCACGCGGGCGCTGATCACTTCGTAGGTGCCCTCGGGGTAGGCTTTCCTATTGGCTATATAGCCAAGGGCGGCATTGGTTTGAGTTGCGATGATGGTCCACTTAGCCTTTGCCTTTTGCTTGATTTCGAGGCCTAGCTCAACGAAGATTTCTCCTGGCAGGCCTACCCAGACCAGATCCTGCCCCAATCGCAATATCTGGATTTCCGCATGGTAAGGTCTGCCGCCACGCGAATCGTTTTCGATGATGCGGGCAGCTCTGGCCAGCACTAGCGTGGCAGTGCTCTTGCCGCGAACTTCGATGGCGGCGGCTACCTCAGAAGGAGAGGCCTTGACGGCGTCGAGCTGAAGTGTGGTGCTTTGGCCGCTGAGTTTCGTGTTGGTAACCGGGGTTGCTTCATCGATCGACCTGAGCACTGCGGCAGCGAGAATTGTGCCGATGCGGGCAGCCTCAGTGTGGCCTTTTTGTTGGCGTTTGGATGTGCTGTCGATGTGGTTGATATTGCCTGAGCAGCCCATCGTAAAAACTGTGACGAGCTGGCGGCCGCGCGCGACCTTGAGGGCCTCGCTGAGGGCGTAGACGTAGTCAGCAGAATACTCGAGGCCCCCAACGGTATCGAGATGCATCGCGTAGTTGACGTAGACAGCAATGGCCTTACCGTCTTCGCCTTCGACATAGACGATTGGGACGGCGGGATCGATGGGGCCAGCTGGCTTGACGATATCGGGGTTGAGCTTGCCGGGGTTCCAGGCGACGGTGCCGTCTTTCATGAAGAAGCGGCGGTTGAAAGGGAGAGTGGCCTCTTGACCAATGGTAGCGAAGACTTTTGCCGGACGAAGGGCTTTGACCGCTTCAGTGACGCTTTGCGCTATTAGGGCGGGAAGCGTTTGGGAGTAAGTGGTGGCGATTTGTTTCATGTCGCCATCGAGTTGATAGCGAGACCAACCGCTAAGCAAGACCGGTGCCGTGTGAGCGTGTGTAGCGCTGATCATCACCTGATGTTGGGGGATGCCGGTTTGGTCTTCGATCCAGCGGCGAGCTGCAGTGGCGATTCCTTCGGGCATGCTGGTGAGATCGCAAGAGACCAGTGCGATTCTCACCCCATCGTTTTCAAAGACCAAAGCGCGGGCGAGGAGCGGATCGTGGGTGCCGGTGGCAGAGCGATTGAAGAAGTAGCCGGACATAGCCGCCCCTTTTGGGGGTGTGATATCGACGGTGGATGCACCAGCCCTGATCGAAGCCGCTGCATTCAGCGCTACAATTCCTAACACAACAATGAGAATCATCATTCAAACTATAGCCGCAGTTTGCTTTGCCGGGAGCTTCGTTTTTGCCGCCGATGCCGTGCAGGATTATGTGAAGGCGCACGAGCAGGCCATTCTGAAAGAGTTTGCAGGGCTGGTTGCGATTCCGAATGTTTCCTCTGACCTGCCGAATGTGCGGCGCAATGCAGTGGCGATTCAGAAGATGTTTGAGCAGCGTGGTGTGCCGACGCGCTTACTGGTGCTCAATGATTTCGCGCCTATTGTATTTGGAGAGATTCTGACGCCCGGGGCCACGCGCACGGTGAACTTTTATGCGCACTACGACGGCATGCCAGTCAATGCCAGCGAGTGGATCAACAATCAGCCCTTTTTGCCTGAGTTGCGCGATGGAGCAAGCAAGGTGTTGCCGCTCGAGCAGGCCAGGTATGACGGGGAGTGGCGGCTATATGGGCGTGCTTCGGCTGACGACAAGGCTCCCATTATGGCGATGGCGATTGCACTGGACGCGATCAAGGCATTGGGTCTTAAGCACCAGTCGAATATCCGGTTCTTCTTTGAGGGAGAAGAAGAGGCTGGATCCACTCACCTGACTGATTATTTGAACGCGCATAAGGATTTGGTGAAGGGAGATCTGTGGTTAATCTGCGATGGGCCGGTGCATCAGAACCGCCAGCAGTCTGTTGTATTTGGTGTGCGCGGAGTTACCCAACTCGATCTCACTGTCTATGGGCCGAAGAAGGGTTTGCACTCAGGACATTACGGGGGTTGGGTGCCGAACCCGGCACAGCGATTGACGCGACTGATCGCAGGATTCAGCGACGGCGAGGGGCATGTGTTGATTAAGGATTTCTACAAAGGAGTTATTCCGTTTAATGCGGCCGAGATGGCAGCGATTCAGAAGATTCCTGCCGTGGAGGAGATGCTGAAGGCGGAGTTGGGGATTTCTGAGACCGAGGGTGACGGTAAGCGACTTTTTGAGACTTATTCGCTGCCAACGATGAACCTGCGCGGGATGCAGGCGGCCAATGTCGGGAAAATGGCAACCAATGTGGTGCCGGCGGAAGCCAATGCGACGCTCGATATTCGCCTGGTGAAAGGGCTGCACTGGCAGACGCAACTGGACCGTGTGAAGGCTCATATTGCGGCACAAGGTTATCTGGTGCTGGATCGTGCGCCTACCGATGAGGAGCGTCGCAAACACGCCAAGATTGCGCGGATGACTGCTCGCGAGGGTTACAACTCGGTGCGGACGCCACTGAATCTGCCAATTGCGCAGGAGGTGGTGAAGTTGGTGGAATCGGTGTCTGGGCCGGTGGTGCAGATTCCTTCGCATGGAGGAAGTGTGCCGCTGGCGATGTTTGAAGAAGTTACACGGATGCCGCTGATCATGGTGCCGATTGTGAATCACGACAACAATCAACATGCGCCGAATGAGAATCTGCGCTTGCAGAATCTGTGGGACGGCATCCGTGTAATGACGACTTTGCTCAGCCGCCTCTAATCGTGCTTACTTAGCCGAAACCTTCAGGATGCGGCCGCTGAGTTCCAGGATGAAGAGCTCTTCGCTTGCAGCATCAAAGGCCATGCTGACTGGGGCGCGGAGGTCACTGGCAATCACAGTGGGCTCTGGGGATTCAAAGCGCAGCAGGCGTCCGGGGCCGGCTGGTGTGGCACTCTGGGTGAGGCTGAATTCGAGAGCGAAGAATTGGGCTCGCTGGCCGCTGCGTTCGCGCCAAAAGATGTCTGTCGCAGAGGTGAGGCCCCCGATGAATGACTCTGTGGTTCTGGTGGCAGGATTGACGGCCAGGACGCGGGCGGAGTTGCGTGGGAAGGGGAAGCCACTCAGGAAACTGATCAGAAGCTGGTCGCCGTAGACGCGTATGCCCGTAGGGACGGCTTCGATCGTGGGTGGGCCAATTGGCGTTGGATTTGGGGTATTGCCGAAGCGCATGATGCGCTGCCAGCGACCCGTTGCGAGGTCAATGCGGCTGAGAGAGTTCTGGGATGCATCGATCATCCATAGCGCTGTGCCGTCAGCGGAAAAGGCGAGGCCCCAAGGGTTGGAAAAACGATAACCAGTGCCTTCGGGGACTGCGACGGGAAAGCTGGCCAAGATGCGGATTGTGGCCTTGGCGCCGATTGTGTCGTCGAGTTCAATTTCGCCACCATCGGCAAGCATGGCCTGGTGCGCGGGGGTCATCCTGAAGGTACCGCCAATCTGGTCGAGATCCAGACTGAATCTGATTTCGAGCAGTGAGACGAAGATCGGCGATGAAACGCCAGCAGGGTTGTGGATAGAAGCGCCAGTGGCGTTGCGTCGCTCGCTATCTCCACCGCCTATAGTGAGGTAAAGGGTACGCTCGCGTAAGGCCATAGCACTGGGTCCAGCGCCGCCGCCAACCACTTCCGTACCCGAGGGGAGGCCTTCAATGAGGCTTCTGCGAGTACCACTTCGGCTGACGAAAGAGAGCCGGCCGAGGTTGGGTTGGGTATTAGTTTCTGTAACAAGGAAATTTCCTCGTGTGGTAAGCAGTAGCTTTTGCGGGCCCTGGAGGCCGGTGGCCACTACTTCCACTTGCCCCCAAAGGGACAACGAAGCGAGAGTCATAAGACTGAGTCGTAAGTATGCCGGTGTCATGGTTTGGACTTTACGTGAAAAACCTGAAAGAATTTACTCTCTTCTCCATCGTATCCACATCAGTTCGCAAGCTTAACAAAATAAGCGTGTTACTTCGATGTATCAGTCGTGATAGTCTATGTTCACTTGAAAGATTGAGGCTATGAGCACACAACCGACTTCGCGACCGCGGGTTAGCTTTGGGCCATTCGAATATGACCCCAACTCTGGGGAATTGCGAAAGCATCGCTCAGTGTTGAGATTGCAGGGCCAGCCGCTGCGGATACTGTCGATTCTGATCGAGCAGCCTGGGGAGCTGGTTGGGCGCCTGGAATTACAGCGCCAATTGTGGCCGGGATTGGCGAGCGGGGACTTTGACCACGGCTTGAATGCTGCGGTGAATAAACTGAGGCAGACACTGAATGACTCCGCCGATCAGCCTCGCTACATCGAGACCTTACCGGGCCAGGGTTACCGGTTTATTGCTCCGCTACAGACGACGTCGACGCGCAGCAATTTGGAGGTGATGCCTTCGCCGCCGATTTCGGCTGTGCCCGTGAGTCGACTCCCCTTTTATGTCACCGCTGGGTTTGCTGCACTAGCGTTGGCGGTTTGGGTGGGCTGGAAGTTGCAGGTGCCCGTGGCGATGGCACCGATGCAGTTTACGATTTCCCCGCCACCTGGATTCTTTCTTGAAGCGGCTGGACCGCGGCAATCGTTCGCGCTATCACCAGACGGAAATACGATCGTGTTTTCGGCCATGGACAAGAGCGGGCATTTTCAGTTGTTTATGCGACAGTTCCATCAGCTTGAGTCGCAGGTGATTCCTGAGAGTGGAGATGCGCGGGCGGTGTTCTGGTCTCCAGATGGGTCGTCGGTGTATTTCACCTCATCCGGGAAAATGAGGAGGCTCGCATCCGGAAGCACAGCCAATGTCGTGGTTGCCGATTCCCTTGCCATGCTCACAACTGGACTTCCCTTCCCTGGAAATCGTTTGCTGGTTGCTAACAACCAGCGATCGGCTTTTGTGCTGCCGAGTGGAACCAAACTGCAGCCAATTGAACGGCATTACGCTTGGCCGGCAACCTTACCCGATCAGAAGTATTTCCTCGCTTACCGCCACGATCCGAAAGCGTTTCGCCGTGTAGGGTTGATAGTTTCTTTTGATGGCCAGTCTCCCGAGACTCCTTTGGGAGAGTTTACATCGCGTATTGCGTATACGCAGTCGCTGGCCAATCCTTCGAGCGGGTACCTGGTGTCGGTAAATTCAGGAACGCTGGTTGCGCAGCCGTTTGACTTGAGCGCCCGAAAGACAACAGCCGAGCCGATTGCGCTGGCCAAGCGAGTGCCAGCATTTGTTGCTACGGGTGCGGCGGATTTCTCTGTATCCAGAGCAGGCGTGATCGCATATCAGAATCATCTCGAGCGGACACAATTTTATTGGGTGGATCGCGAGGGGAAAGCGCTGTCAGCAGCGACTGCAGCAGGGTTGAGTGGCAAGTTTGCGGCGTTGTCGCCAGATGGCAAACACATCGCGATCGAGGAGTACGATGTTACGGCTGGCATCACGCATATACGGATTATCGATACGGCAACCGGTACGGGCCGAAGGATCGCCGCGCCCATGGCCAATCGCCACGGGCCGGTGTGGTCACCGGATTCAAAGTCTGTCGTTTATATGCGGACGGTTGGGCAACCACCCAAATTGGGGATCTGCCCGATTGACGAATCCGGGAAAGAAATCCTGTTACCGGAGGCACCATTCATGACGCCAACTTCATGGTCTAAGGACGGGCGTTACATTCTCTACAACAGCTCTGGAACTCCATTGACAGACGAGGACGGGCAGGGCGATATTTTTATGGTGGATCTGAAGGCTGGCGACAAGCCTGAATTGAGACCCTTTATCCAGACTTCGTTTCATGAAGCGAATGCGCACTTCTCGCCGGATATGTCGATGGTGGCATTTATGTCCACCGAGTCTGGACGATCTGAGCTTTTCCTGCAGGCACTCTCGACTACGCCTACACTGCATCCGGTTGGGGAGCGAAAGCTGATTTCAAAGTCTGGAGCAATTAGTTTGCGCTGGAGACCGGACGGTAAGGAGCTCTACTTTTTGAGCGGGGGCAATCAAGTATTTGCAGCAAAGATTCCGAGTGCGGGACCGCCGGTGCCTTTGTTCACGATTCCTCCCGAGGCGCGATCAGCGGTGCATGGTAATTTCGCCTTTGATGTGTCACCGGATGGGAAGAGATTCCTTGTGCCGAGCGTACCTTCGACCGAGAGCCCTTCAATTGTCGTGATCCGGAACTGGGAAGCGGCACTTGATATACTAAAGGCAAGGCAATGATCTCCACCTTGACAGGGAAAAATCAAGTCACCGTACCTGCCGAGCTGGCTCGGCAGTTTGGCTTGGAAGCGGGTGCACGATTGGATTGGACAGCGGGCGACAAACCCGGAACATTGATCGTAGAGATATTGCCAAGCACCAAGCAACTGCTACAACGAGCACGCGAATTGGGAAAAGCTCTGGCTGGTCGAGACCTGATTCAGGAGCTGATCGATGAACGTGTGGGCGAGGGGTAATGTACCTGCTTGACACTTCTGCAATCCTTACCCATTGCCTTTCTGAATCCGGTTTTGAAGAAGTTGAATTCATGCTCACAAGCCGAAAGGCTTACGTAGCCTCCGTCACATGGCTGGAGTTGCGCGTTCGTATTCAGCACTCACCATCGGCAATTGATCTGATCAGAATTTACGAGTGCGCTGTCGCTGGCACCATCGATATTGATGCCAAAATCGCGGGTGATGCTTATGAGATCAAGTGTGCGGCAGGGGAAAGACTTCCTGCAATGGATTCGTTGATCGCCGCTGCAGCCATGTCGCGAGAATTCACGTTGGTGCATCGCGACCGGCACTTCCTGTCGATCCCTTCGAATCTCCTTAAGCAGGAAATGCTTCCACTAGAACGCTAGCCAGGCGAGGGCGTAGCGGCGGCCTAATTCCTTTAGGCTTGGTGAATCAAAGTGCACTTGATCGCCTTTGTCTTTGAGGCCTTGACTTGAAACAAAGCCGGAGTGCGGCACATATAGGGGAAGTGTTGCCAGTTCGGTGTTCACGCGCTGGAGTTGCGAATAGTCTTTTGCCTGAACGAATTCACCGAGCTGGCCGACGATGACCGGGACGTTTTCCGCTCCCAGATCCTTTCTCAGTGCCGCGATCATTTTGGCGAAACGCAGACGATAAGTGACGGCTCGCTCTTCGTCGCTGGCATCGGCTTCACCCTGATGCCAGAGGATTCCTCGCAGACGTGCACCCGGGCCGCCTGCGGCTAGAGCAGCTTTGGTACGTTCGACAGCGTTGGCATAGTGGATGCTGCCCGGGACCCATTCATGCAGTGCAGAGCCGCCAAAGGCAGCCGGGATCAGCCCGACACTGGTTGCGGCTTTCATCCCCATCAGAGTGGTTGCGAAGCTTCGCCCTAAGCCGACACCGGTGCGGTCTGGACGGTCGAAGTGGATTGGGTCAACGGCAGGAACCCAGGTCTTTTCCTTATTGAAGGCGAAGACGCCGGGAATTGGGGTGCGGTCGGCATCGGCAACCACGCCTCGTCCAGCCATATTCGACTGCCCAATGAGCAAGAAAATGTCTACAGGCTGAGCGTTTACGGCGCAGCAAGCCAATACGATCCAGATGAGTTTCGGCACGACTTCTATACTATTACCAAAGAGACAGAAACACTCACCGCCTCAAACTGGTCTTCAATAAGTATGAGGATAATAGCAATTTTTTTATCGTTAACAATTCTGCCCAGTGCTCAATCGTCGCAAATTCAAAACGGGATACCGATACTTGGAGGCCAGCAGATTTGGAGCGTCCTCACCAATTCTTTCGCTCAAGACCCCATCTACCAGTGGGAGGAGCTCACAGCAGCGGAATTGCCGGCCGAGCAGCAAACCTCTCAGATCAACATGGTAGGCAAGGTTCAAATGGTCAGCTTTCGAGTGGTGCTGCCGGCCAATTTTGAATACGATTCCAACTAGGTGCGGTTGAGCTCGCGCCACATGGCCGAGTACCAGCGCAGGAAGCGTTCTGGCTCTTTGCTCTCGGTGGCCTCGCATAGGGTGTAGCGCTCGTACTTCATGTCGCGCAAGAGCCGGAAGAGCTCACGATACGGGTAGGGACCGGCCAGTTCGTTGATATGAACGTTCTTGATCCAGGGTTTAAGCAACTCGAAGCTCGGCTTGATGCTACCTCCGACGAGGTCGGTTGGGTTGGAGTTCCAACAGAGACCTACCTGCTGATGCTTTGTCGCCTTCATGATCGCTGCGCTCACGGGAGGATTCTGGGTGATCTTGCCGTGCACCTCGACCCAAATTTCGACGCCGTGTCCGGCACCGTAGTCGCCCAGTTCTCTCAGGCACTCGGCGATGCGGCCGATAGTAGTTGCCTCGGGGATGCCCTCAGGCATGCCATTCGGGCGAACCTTTACACCCCAGGCACCAGTGTCGTGTGCGAGGTCGATAAATTTCTTGGCGTCGTCGACATTCTTGCGGCGAACAGCCTCATCTGGTGACTGAAATTCAGACGTCGATCCATAACTTAACAAACGGATTTTCGATCTTGAGAACTTTGCGGCAACGGCCAGTCGCTCGTCCTTGCTGAGAGTCGGTTCCACGCCGTGCTTGTGTTGCGTTCTTAACTCGACAGCTTCAAAACCAGTGGCTTCCAGGTTTTTGATAATTGTGTCGAGGTCCCAATCCTTCAGGATGTTGTATGTGACAGCCCCAAGTTTCATATTGCCTTCAAGCTATCACGAACCAGGTCAATTACGGTATCCATCTCAGAGAGTTCGAGATAAAAATGAGGGGAGAAGCGTACCCAGCCCTGCCTGGGGGCTGACAGAATCTTTCGGGCCTTCAGTTCAGCGTGCAAACGGTTGGAATCCACACCCTCTTTTCGGAAGCTGAGGATTCCAGAGCCGGTGGTCTCATCGCGATCAAGCATCAGTTCGCAGTCCAGATTGCGCAAGCCAGATTCGAGGCGATCTGCCAGGCTCATGATTCGCCCGGCAACAGGATCGATGCCGAAGTCGTTGAGCAGCTTCATCGAAGCGCGCAAGCCAAAACTGCCCGAGACGTTGAGGGTACCCGGTTCGTAGCGGCCTGCGTCCGTTCGAAGGCTCATATCGCGGCTGGAATAGTCGGCCCAGTTCTTTACAGTAGTCCATCCAAATTCTACTGGAAAGATCTGATCCTGAACGGCTTGATCGACATAGAGCACACCCCAACCCTCTGGCCCAAGTAACCATTTGTGCCCGTCTGCGGCAAGGGCATGGATGCCACAAGCCTTGACGTCCAGGGGGAAGGCGCCGAGACCCTGGATGGCGTCCACGAAATAGAAGACGTTGTGGCGGTTGCAGATATCACCAATCGCTTTAAGATTTACCCGGAATCCACTGAGGTAATTCACCCAACTGATGGCTAGTAGTTTTGCACCACGGCAGGCTTCTTCTACTTTCTCAAGCGGGTCGTAAAGGCTGAGCCAGCGGATGATGCAGCCCTGGCGTGCTTCAAGTAGCTTCCAGCAGTAGTAGTTAGCTGGGAATTCCTCAAGAAAGGCAACCACGATATCGCCAGGCTTCCAGGTGAGGCCCATTTGGATCGTGGCGATGCCTTCACTGGTGTTTTTGACCATGGCGACTTCGCCGGTGTGACAGCCGATCATGCGGCTGAGCTCTGTGCGTACGCCTTCGCAGGCAGCCATCCAGTCGGGATAGTGGGCGCTACCCCAGTTCATTGCGTCGTCGGCATACCAGCGCATTGCGTCAGCAACGGGCCTGGGCAGGGGTGAGACAGCGGCGTGGTTGAGGTAGTGCAGGTTCGTGCAAACAGGAAAATCATGACGATCTGGACGCAATTCGAAACTCATTCTTTCCACGATACGTTATAAGCTGTAGACAGGTAGATCTGGAGGCAATTCGCCACATGAAGATTCTCTCAATACTAGTGCTTTCTCTAGGCCTCGCTATCGCGCAGGAAGATACCGAAACCAAGGACCCCAAAGCCAAGGCCGGTGCCAAGCCTGCCGAAAAAGAAAAGAAGGAAGAGAAGAAGAAAACCAGCAAGAAGAATCCCGACGACATCGGCGAACGCGATGTGTCCAAGGGTGTCAATTTCTACTCGCTTGAGAAAGAGATCGCGCTCGGCAAGGGATTGGCACAGGACATCGAGCGGTCGGCCAAGATTGTCGACGATCCAGTGGTGGCCGAGTACGTCAATCGTGTCGGTCAGAATCTGGTTCGCAACTCCGATGCCAAGGTGCCTTTCACGATCAAGGTTGTTGACTCTGAAGAGATCAACGCATTTGCCCTTCCCGGTGGCTTCTTCTTTATCAACTCAGGGCTGATTCTGGCTGCGGATACAGAAGCGGAACTGGCTGGCGTGATGGGTCATGAAATCGCTCACATTGCTGCGCGTCACGGCACACGCGGTGCTACTCGCGGGCAGATTGCCAATCTTGCCACGATCCCGCTGATCTTCCTGGGTGGCTGGGCTGGATTTGGAATCCGGCAGGCCGCTCAGGTTGCGATCCCGGTTGGATTTCTCTACTTCAGCCGTGGCTTTGAACGCGAAGCCGATTTGCTTGGGCTTCAGTATATGTACAAGGCCGGCTATGACCCGGGTGCCTTTATCGACTTCTTTGAAAAGCTGCAATCGAAAGAGAAGCGTAAACCAGGAACCCTCGCCAAAGTGTTCGCTTCGCATCCACCTACGGATGATCGTGTGACAACCGCACAGAAGAACATTCAGGAATTGCTTAAAGAGAAGCCTGAATATGTTGTGACGACCAGCGAGTTTCAGGATGTGAAAGCCCGGCTGAGTGCAATGCACAATCGTCGCAAGCTGGACCCGCAAGATCCAAACCGCCCGCGCCTGCGTCGTAAGCCCGGCGATGGAACTTCCACCGTCGAAGACGAAGACGGCAAGAAGACGAAGACCGACGAAGACGAGCGGCCCACGCTCAAGCGCCGCCCGACTGAGAAAGAAAACCCCAACTAGGTCAAGCTTCGATTAGAGTAGAGAGGATGCGCATAGTCCTACTGGCGATCCTCTCTATTTCTGTTTATGGTCAGGAAATTAAGCCCCTCATTCCGGCAACCGGCCCGAAGCCGGTAGGCCCTTACTCTCCGGGGCTTGCTTTTGGTGATTTTGTGTTTGTCTCTGGCCAAGGGGTTGCGGATGGCTCGGGCAAGCGACCGGCGGATACGCGCGGACAGGCGATTCAGTGTCTGAACAACGTTCGCAATATTCTGCGACTCGGCCAGATGGATGTAGCCAATATTTTCGCGCTTCAGATTTACTTGACCGACAAAGCTCAGGTGCCGATTGTCGAGCAAGTGCTGAAAGACACTTTCTCGGGTAAG
>JBKJUN010000238.1:0-3592 GCA_046590555.1 Bryobacter sp.
TTCGCTTCAAGCGTTCGCTGGAGAAGAGGGCGAAGAAGCGGGCGCGACGCTACGCTCGGAAACCGTGTTGCCTGAGTAACAATACTCCTCGCTCCGCTTACGCGCCCGCTTGCGGCAGGTGCTTCCAGAGCAAAACCCTTGTATCCTCCTAAGGGGGACCAAATGAGGCGGCCAAGAGGGGGCCAGATCTGACGGCCAAACGCACAAGTTTTGGCAATCATCGACGAGGTCTCAGAATGAAGCCGTTGAACTGTAATTGCGGGAAGCCTTGGAAGGGATTGCTGCACCATCTGGTTACGACAGGACATGTACTGAGGTTGAAAGCATGACGTCGAAGAAGAAGTATCACG
This sequence comes from Bryobacter sp., assembly GCA_046590555.1. GTDB lineage: Bacteria > Acidobacteriota > Terriglobia > Bryobacterales > Bryobacteraceae > Bryobacter. The sequence continues at coordinate 351 of JBKJUN010000238.1, forward strand.
GGGTGGCGCTGGCCGATATGCCTCTGGAGCCTCCTTCTGACTGCCAGCACCGTTGGGAATATTGCGAGAGCGTAAGGTGGTGTCACGGCTGCGACTGGGAAGGACCTGATCCACATTGAAAGCCCTACGAGGAACCGTCACATCCCTGGTGGCAGTTCTGGAAGCGTAAACAATGAACTTTGTTTTGGGGTGATTTGTTTGGCCTGCTTTGTCGTCGAGCTGTACTGCTCCCGTCCTTATTGAATTGTTGAGGGGTATTCTTTGGGAGCACAATAGTGCTTGTAGTAAAGTCGGTTCTCGGCTGTTCTGCGCCATTTCTCTACGACTGATGCTTTGTCCCGGTCCGTGACTGTGACCTGTCCGTCCTTGAAGTCCCCGACGGCCGCATACACGTTCTTGGCTTTTCGGTGGATGGAGATGCCGTACTCACTCGCGCCCCAGTATCCTAACGAAGGCAGTCATAGCCTCACGATAGCATCGCGCTTCGGATATGATAAGTTCGCAGCTATGCCGAAACCTGACCTCCCCAACTTCTCCCTCCCCATGCGCATCGGTGTCGGACTCATTGCGATCTGGCTCATCTACTGGCTCCTCAAAACAACAGGAACCATTTAGCCGTCGCTCCAGGAGAGCCAATGAGAGCAGTAGCGTTTCAAGGAAGGAATTTGCGGCGTGTCCCCTAAAAACCAGGGCCAAAGTTCCAAAAGTGCTCGATGCCGCTTTCTGCCCCGTATAGGGCTACTTATCCTCTTGGTCACACTCGCGTTCCTTCTTGAAACGCCCAATTATCAATCGCTTCCACCAAGCGACATTAGGGGCGTGCGATTACCTGACGGCGTCAAGGGACTACGCGAAGTCTTTTTTGCAAGCGATCGCAACAAGACCTCGTGGGCATCGTTCGGCGAAGGCCGCAACGGTCCCGGAAGCTTGGCGCTTGGCCGGTGCCTCGTCAGTATTCCACAGAGTCACACGAGAGGCCAACTGGAACGCCCGTGGAGTTTTTGGACGATCTCGCTCAAAGAAGATGTGACGAAGCACATGGTCATTCATAGTCGAGCTGAACTAGACACTGAGAGCTTCTACTCTTTATTCACAAAATCACTCGACGATGCCCCAGACCGCAGTGCGTTTGTCTTCGTCCCTGGCTACAATGTCTCGTTTGATAACGCCATTCTCACTACGGCTCAGCTGGCATGGGACATGAAGTTGGGAGTGGGGGACAGCGCATCGACAAGGCTATCGATGCCGTAGTAGCTGCCACACCCACGCCAACACCCGCGGCACAAATAACCCCCAACGCCTTCGACTCCCTCGACAACGAAAAACCCGCCTTCACACGACTGGTGGCTCACGAGCTCCGCCTGGCCGCACTCTTCCAGCGCACTCTCAGCCGCCTCCAATCGATCCGCGATAAAAAACTCAGGAACGAAACCAAATTCGCCCGGAACTATTTATCCTTCGCCGCTTAACCCAGCGTCTAACATTTACCTTCAACCCACCGCCCGGGACAGTCCAAAACAACGCCGGGCCTGCTCTTTGACATCCAGCCAGATATTTAAAACAAACCAAAGCCCGAGGTGTGAGCTGCGGCGGCTTGTCTATATACTCAAAGCAGCCAGTCCACCGCACGACTCACCCTATCGGTCACCTCTACGTAATGCAATCAAGGATTAGCTCCAGATACAAAGACCCAGATACAAAAACAGAGCATCGGGAAGAAGACAAGCAAAGCGCGACGGAACATGCGACCTGAAGAATATCAGCATGGCCCGCCAGCCAACAATCATTTGTGATGGAATTAAGGTGTGATGCAACAAAATCCGCGCAGCCAGGAACTTTATGATGTCGTCGTTGTGGGGTCGGGGGCCGGTGGGGGAACTGCCGTGCACGTTCTGACAGCAAAAGGACTCAAAGTCGCACTGCTCGAGGCCGGGCCGATGCTCAATCCCTACACTGAATTCCTCGAGCATAAGATGCCCTACGAGTACGATCACCGCGGCGCAGAGGAAGGCGGCAAAGCTTACTTCGGCAAGGGCAAGCCCTTCGGATTCTTCTCCACAACAAGTGGCGGCTGGCAACTTGATGGTGAGCCTTACACCGTAGGCGAAGGCAGCCAGTTTCAATGGTTCCGCTCGCGGATCATTGGCGGTCGCACAAATCACTATGGCCGCATGTCATTCCGCTTCGCTGAATATGACTTCCGCCCCTATGACAAAGATGGCTTGGGCACGAATTGGCCTATCTCCTACCAGGACATCTCACCTTATTACGACAAAGCCGAAGAGTTCATTGGCATCTGCGGTTCGATCGAAAACGTCCCTTCTTGCCCTGACGGCAAGTTCCAGCCCGCACCTGCGCCTCGTGTTCACGAAGTGCTGGTCAAGAAGGCTTGCGACAAGCTCAACATCACCTGTATCCCAAATCGTCGCGCGGTCATCCACAAGCCGACCAACGGTCGCGCCCCTTGCCACTATTGCGGCCAGTGCGGGCGTGGTTGCCAGACGGCCTCCGCTTACAGCTCCTCGCAAGTTCAGGTCTTCCCCGCGATGAAGACCGGTCGCCTGCAGGTCTTCGATATGGCCATGGCTCGCGAAGTCCTTACCGACAACAACGGCAAGGCCACCGGCGTCCTCTATATCGACAAACGTACGCGCACCGAAAAGACGATTCGCGCCAAGGCTGTAGTGCTTGCCGCCAGCGCTTGTGAATCGACTCGGATACTGCTGAACTCGAAGACGAAAGAGTTCCCGAACGGCTTGGCCAATGGCTCTGGCCTGCTGGGCCGTTACTTGATGGACACGGTTGGCTTCGGGCTCTCCGGCTACGTGCCGGCGCTCGAAGGCATGCCGCAATACAACACCGATGGTAATGGCGGGGCGCATCTCTTTATGCCCTGGTGGCTCTGGGATAAACACCAGAAGCTGGACTTCCCTCGTGGCTATCACATTGAGATTGGCGGGGGCTATAGCGTCCCTGGCATTGGCTCTTACCACGGCGCAGCCGCCCGGCTCGGCTACGGGGCTAACATGAAGACGAAGATACGCGAAGGTTATGGTGCCAGCATCGGCTTCGCCGGCCGTGGCGAAATGATTCCCAACATCCACTCCTACTGCGAGCTCGACCCGAACGTGGTCGACAAGTGGGGCATCCCTGTTCTGCGCTTCCACTTCAAGTGGACCGATTACGAATGGAAGCAGGCCCGTCACATGGAGAAGACATTTAACGAGATCATTACGGCGATG
>JBKJUN010000349.1:0-5037 GCA_046590555.1 Bryobacter sp.
GGGTTTTAGTTGTCCCTAGATTAACGCTTGCGGGTGGGGATTGGGTTACAGGGGGACTTCGGCGGCAGCGAGGATTTGTGCGATGACGCGCTTGGTGGATTCAGAGTGTCGCTGACCGAAGCTGGCCTGCGCGGTAAGCCGCAGGCGGTGAGAGAAGACAGGAGCGGCCAGTTGCTTGATGTCGTCGGGGATGAGAAAGTCACGGCCGTCGAGGAGGGCACTGGCTTGAGCGGCGCGGTAGAGGGCCTGGCCGCCGCGTGGACTCACTCCAAGCGTGACGCCTTCGTGGCTGCGAGTGGCTTCGACAAGCCTGAGGAGGTAGGTGACCAGGTCGGCGTCGACATGGACGGCTTCCACTTCTTTTTGGATTTGCTTTAGGTCGTCACTGTGGAGGATGCTCGAGAGCTTAGCTGGTTTAAGGCTGTCGCCTCTGAGCACAGCGCGCTCTTGCTCGTGGCTGGGATAGCCGATTTCGATGCGCATTAAGAAGCGGTCAAGCTGGCTTTCCGGAAGCGGGTAGGTGCCTTGTTGCTCGGTCGGGTTTTGAGTAGCGATCACCATGAATGGGTCGGGGAGTGGCATGGTGCGGCCGTCGACGGAAACCTGGCCTTCGCTCATGGCTTCGAGAAGGGCGGATTGGGTCTTGGGAGTGGCGCGGTTGATTTCGTCGGCGAGCAGGAAGTTGGCGAAGACAGGGCCGGGGCGGAATTCGAAGTCCTGGAATTGGGGCCGGTAGATGGAAACGCCGGTGATGTCGCCAGGGAGGAGGTCTGAGGTGCATTGCAGACGACGGAAGCTGGCATCGACCAGACGGGCAAGAGATTCAGCGAGCGTGGTTTTGCCAACGCCTGGGACGTCTTCGATCAGGAGGTGGCCGCGGGCGATCAGACAGACGATCGTGAGGCGAACTGCCTCGTCCTTGCCGAGGAGCACTTGGGAGAGAGAGCCTTTGAGATCTGCGAGAGCGGAAGTCTTGGCAAATTGCTTCATGCCTGTAATCTGAGTTTAATGCATGGAGCTTGCAGTAATGAGAGGATTAGAGTGCCATGAGGCAAATGTATTTGGAGGAGGATTGAAATGGACAATTTTGAAGGACTCAAGTTAAAGTATCAGGATGCTATTGCCGTTGCGAAGGAAAAGGGTGTTGTACTTGCTCACCTTCACCTGGAAGGCGAGAAGCTTTTCATGCAGGGAGCTGCGCCAAACGAGAACGCAAAGAACGATGTCTGGAATGCCGTAAAGGCCGTTGGGGAAAGCTGGCGTAACGAGATCACGCTTGATCTCAGTGTCGATACTTCCCTGCCCCAGCCCGTTAAGCATTACACCGTTGTAGCTGGAGATAGCCTTTGGAAGATTGCCGCGCACTTCTACGGGAATGGTTCGCAGTTTCCAAAGATCATTGCTGGCAACCCCGGCAAGCTGGTGGACGACAAGAGCGTCATTCATCCTGGCGATGTTCTGATAATCCCCGACTAGTTAAGGTTTGCTTGCTGCCTGCTGAAAGGCGGCCCGAACCGGTGAATCGTCGGCGTTTTTGAAGTTCGCTCGCTGAACCATGAGAACCATAGCGAGGCCGGATTTAGGGTCGATCCAAGCCTGGGTGCCGTGTGCGCCACCGTGGCCGAAGGTGCCAGCTTTAGACATTGCAGTTTGACCCTGAGGAACTTGAACAACGCCGACGGTAAGCCCCCATGCGTGGCCTGGAATGAAGCCCGCCTTGAGGTCGCCAGTCTGGTTTGCGGTGAGTTGTTCGAAGGCTTTGGAGGAGAGGTAGCGCTTCCCATCGAGTTCCCCGCCCCGCAGGAGCATGCGGGCAAAGCGGGCGTAGTCTGGAGCGGTAGAGTAAAGGCCTCCGTTGGCGGCTGGGTAGCGGTTCTTGTCGGTGGGGGATTTGCCATGTAGAACTGGGTTGGGGGCGTCAGTCAATTTGCCATCGTCGAGACGTGCGGGTGTGACCAGGCGCTTGATTTGTTTGTCGCTGAGGTAGAAGGTAGTGTCTTTCATCTTGAGCGGAGTGAAGAGACGCTGGTTGAGAAAGTCCGGGAGGGGTTGACCGGAGACGACTTCGATTACACGCCCGAGGAGGTTGATGCCAGACTGGCAATAGCGCCACTGGGAGCCGGGGGTGAACAGGAGAGGCCGGTTGGCTGAGAACGCTACAAGGTCTTCGAGTTTGGTGGCAGTGGCGAGTTGCTGCGAGGTGGCTTCGGGAAGCCCGGAGGTGTGGGTGAGCAAGTGGCGCAAAGTTACTGGTGAATCTGCGAACTCCTTGATGTGTTTGCCAAGAGGGTCGTCGATGGAGAGCTTGCCTTCGTCCTGCAGCATGAGGATCGAAACACCGATAGTGGGCTTGGTCATTGAGGCGATCCAGAAGATGGAGCGCTTTTCGAGCTTTTGTGTTTTGACAGCGTTTGAGAACCCGATGGCGGCGAGATGGGTAATGCCCGTGGGGGTGGCGATAAGTGTGACTGCGCCGGGGACCTCGTTTTGATCGATCATCTTTTGCATGGCGGCGGCGATTTGTTTGTCTCGCGGGCCAGCTTGCAGCAAGAGAGGGAAAAGCAACAACAGGGTGCGGATCATAGTGTGTAGTTTACGTTAGGCTGAAGTCTGGATGGCAATCAGCGTACAGATTTTTGGTGTGAAGGGCTCGTCTCCGACACGGGCGGCAGAGCGGTTCTTTAAGGAACGGCGAATACAGATTCACTTTGTGGATCTGAAGCAGAAGCCGATATCGGCTGGAGAGATCAAGCGATTTATCGATAAGTTTGGGGGCTTGATGGGCCTGATAGATAAAGAGTCGAAGGAGTTTGCCGAGTCTGGGCTGGCTTACCTCAAGGCTTCCGACGCAACGCTAATGCAGCGGATCGAGCGAGAGCCGAAGTTGTTGCGCCTGCCTCTGGTGAGGGGAAGCAACAAATTAGCTGTGGGCCTGGATGAAGATGGCTGGAAGGCGATGCTGGGTTAGGCTTCGCCAGCTTCTTCGGCCAGACGGGCTAGCTCTTCGTCGGAGATCTCACTGTTGAGCAGAAGTTGTGCGGCTTCGAGATGTTCGGCATGCGTGACGAGGTCGATGGGAGCATTGGGATCCATCATAGCCATACCGGGTTTGGTGGCACCGGCAACCCAGACGGGGATGGATTCCTGGCGGAGGAGGGTTACCGCAAAGCGAGCCTCGGCGAAGGTTTCGTAGGTCGCAATATGGACAAGGTCGCCATCGGCGGGATCGGGGAAGCCGGCGGCGAGAACACTCTCGTCGGGCGTTTCAATGGAGGGCCAAGAGAGGTTGCGAGATGCCAGTTCCTCGTCATAGACGGCCTTGGCTTCTTCGGTGAGGTCGTCTGGATTGACTTCGAGAATTGCTTCGTCGGTGAGGTGGGTGAGGTTCTTGCGGAGAGTGTCGAGATTGGTCATGACGGAACTCTCAGTTTAACTACTTCCAATACTCGCGGTCGAGGCTGCGGTACTGGACTGCTTCGGCGATGTGTTTGGCGGCAACTTGCGTTTGGCCTGCAAGATCGGCAATGGTACGGGCCACTTTGAGGAGGCGGTCGTGGGAGCGGGCCGAGAGGCTGAGTTTTCGGACGGCCATCTCGAGAGTACGCTCCCCGGAATCGTCGAGCTGACAGTGCTTGCGGAGTTGAGCCGATGGGATGCGGGCGTTAAGCTGACCTCGCCCGGCTTGCGTAGCTCGTGCGGATTCTACGCGCTCGCGCATCGCCGTTGAAGATACACCGTCGCCCTGTCCTCTGAGCTCTTTGTAATCGACGGCTGGAACTTCGATGTGGATGTCGATGCGGTCCAGCAGGGGGCCGGAAATCTTACCAATGTAACGCTGGATTTGCGAGCCCGTGCAGCGGCATTCCTTGGTGCGGTCGCCGTAATAGCCGCAGGGGCAGGGGTTCATGGCACCCATCAACATGATGTTGGCTGGGAAGGTGAGTGACATGTTGGTGCGGGCCAGAGAGACGCTACCTTCTTCGAGGGGCTGGCGCAGGAGTTCGAGGACGTTGCGGTTAAATTCGGGGACTTCGTCGAGGAAAAGAACTCCATTGTGGGCCAGGGAAACTTCGCCGGGTCTGGGTGTGCCGCTGCCTCCGCCGATCAGGCCGGCATCGCTGACGGTGTGGTGGGGGGAGCGGAATGGGCGGTCCTTGAGAAGGCCTTCGCCTTTCGGCAGCACTCCGGCAACACTGTGAATTTGGGTGGTTTCGAGGGCCTCGTCGAAGTTGAGGGGGGGCAGGATACCTGCGAGACGGCGGGCTAGCATCGTTTTGCCTGAGCCTGGAGGGCCGATCATCAGTAGATTGTGGCCACCGGCGGCGGCCACTTCGAGGGCTCGTTTGGCGATGGTTTGGCCACGAACATCGGCAAAATCGAGCTTGCTGAGGTGATCGGCGGGTAGAGTTTTTCCAGATATGGGCCGAGCCGGAGGCATGCGATCAGGCTGCGTGAAAAGGCTTACAGCTTCGCCCAGATGACGGACTCCGTACACATTCACTCCTTCTACTACAGCGGCTTCGGCCGCGTTTTCTTCGGGCACAACGACGTTGGGGATGCCCATTCTCTTGGCGCAAACTGCCATCGATAATGCTCCCCGAACCGGACGGATCAGGCCGTCAAGTGACAGTTCGCCAACCATCAGATGTTTCTCGCTTTTCTTGAAGATCCCCATCGCCCCGAGTATGCCCATCGCCATTGGGAGATCAAAGCCGGCACCTTCTTTACGGATGTTGGCCGGCGCCAGGTTGATAGTGACGGATCTGGTGGGATAGCCGAAGCCGGAGTTGAGCAGAGCGCTCTTGATTCGTTCGCGGCTCTCGCGGATGGCGGTATCGGGCATACCCACAGTGATGAAGTCGCGGGAGGATCCGCCTTGAGCCATGTCTACCTCGACATCAATGATGTGGGCGTCGATTCCATAAACAGCAGCGCTGCGGGTGCGGTAAAGAGCCATGTCTTAGAGAAGTGAGCCAGGTGTGAAAAATTTCTCACTTGAATTTATGAACCAAATTCAATGTGGTTGAATCAAGAAAG
>JBKJUN010000532.1:0-9317 GCA_046590555.1 Bryobacter sp.
GCAGATGTTGCGAAGTTTCCGGTTACGTCTACCTCACCGAAAATGACGTCAGCGAGGCTGCGCGCTTCCTCAATATGGAGCAGTCAGACTTTGAGGCTCAGTACATCTATCGAACCCGGAACATACGCCGGGTTCGCAAGCCGCGCGGCAAGTCCAAGCAATGCCCTTTTCTGAATGAGGGTGGCTGCGGAATCCACCCGGTTAAACCCGTCCAGTGCCGATTATTCCCGTTTTGGCCTGAATTGGTCGAAGATCGCAAGGCATGGAAGAAGACCGGGACGTGGTGCCCGGGAATTGGACAGGGTTCGCTGATCCAGATTGGAACAGCGATGGAGCTAGCCAACGAAATGCGGGAGAAATATCCCGACGCCTACGAGTAGCTAGCGCCCGATTTTTAACAGAAGTGGCAATATATTGCCCATTCTGCCGCCTTGAACTGACTTCTACCCCTCGATTTGAGTTTGGCAAGGTGCTTGCATACATCTTCCGCGTATGTTCGATCCCATCTCTGGCCGCATGTCACATTACCTCGATCTTCTGGCTGACCGTCAGAAGCTTGTTTCCTCCAACATTGCCAATGTAGATACCCCCGGCTACCGCACGAAGGATATCGATTTCAACTTCGAATTCCAGTCGCTGGTCTCCGGTGAATCGCCCAACGTGATTGAGCCTGAAGGCTTGAAGACCAAGAACGACGGTAACAACGTGAACATGGATCGCGAGATGCGCCTGTTAAGTGAGAACGCACTTCGATTCAATTTTGTCAGCCAGATGCTTAAGGGTGAAGCCCGCGACATCCGTCTGGCCATAAAGGATGCACGCGGATAATGAGTCTATTTCAAAGCTTGAGTGTCAGCGCTTCTGGGATGAGCGCACAGCGTTTCAGAACGGAACTTCTAGCCCAGAATATTGCCAATTCGGAAACCACGCGGACCGAAGAAGGTGGGCCATATCGGCACCAGGATGCGGTGTTTCAGTCCGCATCGGTCACCCACCCCTTTTCTTCTGCTTTTCAGTCTTCACTCGATGCACCCAATACAGGTGTTGCAGTGAGTGAGGTGCAACTGGATGACCGCGAGCCGATCCGGCGCTACCTTCCGGGGCATCCTGACGCAGACGACAAAGGTTATGTGAGCTTCCCGAACTTCAGCCCGATTGAAGAGATGGTTGATTTGACCAACGCGAGTCGCTCTTTCGGGGCTAATGTCACGGCGATGAATGCCGTAAAAGACATGATTTCAAAATCTATTGACCTGGTACGAGGCTAAGGGCATGGATCTCAATTTCGCAAAATCACTGGCCAGCAGCATTCAGTTAGTCAAGCCGGTAGAACCCCTTGCTGCCGCCGGGCAGGCTGGGGCCACGGGCAATGAATTCCAGAACATTCTCACCGGTGTGATTGGCAACGTCAAGTCCACCCGGAGTGACGCCAACCAGCAGATCAGCGCTTTTCTCAATGGGGAGCAAACCGATATCCACGAAGTGGCCACCAGTATCCAGAAGGCCGGGCTGACGTTTGAGCTGGCGATTGAGGTGCGAAACAAGGCCATGCAGGCTTATCAGGAAGTGATGAGGATGCAGATCTGAGCCATTGGCTCGAGATGAGAATTTCAGATGGAGAATAGCAAGCCTTGAATCAGATCCGTGAACTGTTCGACAGTCTCAGTCTTCGTCAGAAGATTTCGATCGGCGCTGCACTTGTGGCAGTGCTGGGCGGAATTTTCTGGTTCATCCAGGATCACAGGGATAAAGACTTCAAGCTTCTATTCAAGGACATGGCGGCCGAGGACGCCGGGCAGCTTACGACGCGTTTACGCGAGAAGAATGTCGAGTACAAGATTGGTGAAGATGGTTTGAGCATCTATGTTCGCAGCGCAAAGCTGAGTGAATTGCGCCTCGATCTGGCAGCACAGGGTCTGCCGCGAACGGGTCGTATTGGCTTTGAAATTTTCGATAAGACGAACTTTGCCCTCACTGAATTCGCTGAACAGGTGAATTACCAGCGGGCGCTTGAAGGGGAGCTTGAGCGGACTGTCGCAAGTCTGCGGGAAGTCGAGCATGCCCGTGTACACCTGACATTTGCCAAGCAGAGCATCTTCCAGGACAACCGCAAACCCGCCAAAGCCAGTGTGGTCTTGAAACTCAGAACCGGCACGCGCTTGTCACCAGCCTCCGTGCAGGCAGTCGTCTTTCTCCTCGCCAGTGCGGTTGAGGGCCTGGCACCAGAGGATGTTTCGCTGATTGATCACAATGGCAGTCTTTTGAGCCGTCCACGCAAGTCTCATACGCCTGAAGAAGAGTTTCCAGAAATCCTGCTTGAGTATCGACAGAAGCTTGAAAAGGATATGTTGGCAAAGGTCAATGCAACGCTGACACCGCTGCTTGGTGAAGAACGCTATCGCGCCGGCGTGACAGTCGATTGCGACATGACCAGCGCCGAAGCGAGCGAAGAAGTTTATGACCCCGAAAAAGCGGTCGTTACCTCCGAACAAAAGACAGAAGACAGCAGTGGGATTCCCCTGGCTAGTGGAGTTCCTGGTACTCCCACCAATCTCCCAAGGCCAAGCTCCCGCCCTGCGTCGGCTCAAAGCGGCACCCAGCGCAAGACCGAAAGTACCAACTATCAGGCGAGCCGCTCCATCCGTCGCACCAAGATCCCTCAAGGCCAGATCAAGCGCGTTTCGCTTTCTGTCCTGCTTGACCAGGAGATGCGCTGGGAGGGCGTTGGCCCCAAGGCCAAGCGAGTCTTTGATGTTCCCTCACCAGAAAAAATCAAGGCCATCAAAGAGGTGGTTTCTGCCTCCATAGGGCTGGTAGCTGATCGCGGTGATGTCGTGATTATCGAGACCCTTCCGTTTGACGCGACTCTACGCATGCAGGCTCCTGCTGCTCTCCTGCCTCCTGCACCACCCAAGCCACTTTTTGAGATTCCAGATTTTCTTTTGAAAATCCTTCCCCCGCCGCTCAAGGATCCTGTAGCGCTGCTTGCCGCAGTAATCGCTGCCGGTGTCCTGTTGCTGGTTCTTGGCCTGGCATTCTTCTGGTTCTTGAACAAGAGCAAGAAGGGTAAGCTAGCCGCAAAAGCAGCAGCGGTCGCTGCAGCCGTTCAGACATCGAATCTAAGCCCCGAGGCGATTGAATCACTCCAGGAAGACGACGGCCGCAGCTTTGAAGCGCGGCTGGCCGAGCAGCAGAGCAAGCAGAAGCGACTCGAACAGAACGAGTTGGCCCGGCTCAAGATGCCGGAAGTTACGACGCAGAAGGGCAAGATCCTGCAGCAGCACATTACCGATGAAGCCAAGAAGGATCCGCTCATGATTGCCCAAATCCTCCGTAGCTGGCTCCATGGCGACAGAGAAAAGGAACGCTAATGGCCGAAGCTCAACTCCCCGACAAACCGGCACCGAAGATTTCGGACATCATTCCGGAAGAACCTACGTTTCGGATCAACCTGCCCGGTGCCAAGAAGTGCGCCATCCTGCTGATTATCCTTGGCGAGGAGATTACCGCCGAAGTCTTGAAGCAGATGGACGAAAACGAAGTCCAGCGGATAGGGCAGGAATTGGCTCGCGCCAGTTCGGTTACGGCTGAAGCTGCCGAAGGCGTTCTAGCAGAGTTTTACCAGATGTCGATCGCCCACCAGTATGTACTTAAGGGTGGCGTTGACTACGCGAGAAAAGTTCTCATTCAGGCCTTTGGTCCTGAAGAGGCGAAGCGAATTCTGGACCGTTTGCTCAAGCAACTCGGTGGAGAGAATCTCAGCTTCGACGCACTACAAAAGGCCGACCCGACGCAGCTGGCAAAGTTCATTCACCAGGAACATCCACAGACAGTGGCGCTGATCCTCTCGCATCTCAATCCGACTCAGGCTGGCGGCCTCCTGCACGCCTTGCCGCTTGAAATCCGCGCCGACGTGGCCCACCGCATGGCCAGTCTCGAGCAGATCTCTCCCGACATTATCGGAAAGATCGCCAACATCATCGGCCTCAAACTTAAGGAAATTGGCGACTTCAGCCGCGAATCGACAGGTGGCGTTGCGGCAGTAGCCGAAATGTTCAACCGGCTCGATTCAGGCACGAGCAAGGAACTGCTTGAGTCGCTCGAAATGTTAAACCCGCAACTGACCCAGAATATCCGGCAATTGATGTTTGTCTTCGAAGACATGCTGATGATCGACGAAATCGGCATCAAGGAACTTCTCTCCCGAATTGATCGCAAACTGCTGACCGTTGCTCTAAAAGGAACTACCGACAAGCTTCGCGATCACTTCCTCAGTGCAATGTCCCAACGTGGTGCCGAGATGTTGCGTGAGGACATGGACGCGATTGGTCCGATCAAGATCCGCGAAGTCGAAGCTTCGCAACAACAGATCATTACTGTCTTGCGCCAGCTTGAGAACGAGGGCGTAATCAACCTTAAGGGCACCGTCGGCGAACAGTATGTCAACTAACGAAATACAATCGACAGAGCGCACGCCGGCACCAGCCGGAAGCATGTCGCGGATATTCGAAGCTGATGAAGCCTCCTTGGTTGGTATGGTGCCGTGGATGGTGGAGGAAGTACTCCAGCCCGGGCAGCAGCGCGTTGTCCTGCCGCCAGCGCTGCAAATTCAGGCACCTGATGCCCAGCAAGACCTGGAAGCCTCAATCCATGAATTGCAAGCGCGCCAGCGGCGAGAGCTCGACGAGGCAGTACAACGAACCCGTTTTGAATGTGAAGCCAGAGCACAAAACCTGCTTCAGGCCGAGGTCGAGCCATGGCTGAAGCGAATGGCCAAGTCGATCGAGGACATCGCCACCGTCAAGCATAGATATCTGGCCGAGAGTGAAGAACAACTCGTCCGGCTTGCCGTTGCTATCGCACGGCGGATTCTTTACCGCGAGATTCAGGTCGACACCGAAGCTTTGTTCGGCTTGATTCATGCGGCTACCCAACGGGCGGAACTCCGCGAGCTGAATCGAATTCTTCTCAACCCAAAGGACCATCAGGCATTGCTCCCACATCTCGAACGGCTCCAACTCCCTCCCCGTGTTGAGATTCTGTCTGACAATGCGCTTGAGCGCGGTGCGCTTGTGCTTGAGAGCACAAGCGGGGTTCTCGATGCCTCGATCCAGGCCCAACTCGATGAAGTCGAACGGGGCTTTATCGACTTGCTTGGGAGGCGTGCATGAGCGGACTTGACATCCAAAAATATGAGCAATATCTGGCGCAAGGCAGCTTCTTTCAACTGCGCGGCCGCGTAACAGATGTCGCAGGAATGCTACTCGAGAGTGAAGGTCCTGCGGCTGCGATTGGGGACTTTTGCGAAGTGCGCCTACCCGGGGGGCGTCGGATTCGAGCGCAGGTAATTGGCTTCAGAAATGGCAAAGTGCTTTCGATGCCGCTCGAAGACACTGGCGGACTTTCCCAGGGTGCCTCGATTCTCGCTCGACCAGAGGCGGGCAAGGTTGCCGTGGGGCCACAACTGCTGGGCCGCGTCCTCGATGGCTTCGGCCAGACGATGGATGGCGGCCCGCCGATCACCCCCGAGGCCCACTACGATCTCTACTCACCCCCGCCCGGCCCGCTAGCGCGAGAAAACATCTCTGAGCCCCTGGTGACCGGCATCCGCGTGATTGACAGCATGCTTACTTGTGGCAAGGGCCAGCGTATCGGTCTTTTTGGAGGGTCTGGCGTTGGTAAGAGTACTCTGCTCGGCTCGATGTGCAGACACCATTTCGCCGATGTGGCCGTGGTCGCACTTATTGGCGAACGCAACCGTGAAGTGAAGAGTTTTCTCGAGCACGAACTTGGCCCCGAAGGCCGCGAGCGCAGCGTCATGATCGCGGCCACCAGCGATCAACCCGCGCCACTGCGCCTGCGCGCCTGCTTCGTTGCTCTTGCCGTTGCCGAGTACTTCCGCGATCAGGGCAAAGACGTCTTGCTGGTGATCGACTCGGTAACGCGCCTCGCCATGGCACAGCGTGAGATCGGCCTAGCTGCAGGAGAGCCGCCGGGCCAGAAGGGTTACCCGCCAAGTGCCTTTCAACTACTGCCCAAAATTTTCGAACGAGCCGGCAAATTTCCGAAAGGCTCGATCACCGGGTTTTTCACCGTCCTGGTTGAAGGCGATGACTTCAACGAGCCTGTTTGCGATACGGTACGCGCAATCCTCGATGGCCACATCATCCTTTCGCGGCAGCTTGGCGCGATGGGTCACTACCCGGCCATCAACGTCCTTGAAAGTGTCAGCCGCCTGCAATCGAAACTCGCCACAGCCAATCACAAAGAAGCCGCCCGGGCAATTCGCGAGGCTCTCGCCAGCCTCGAGCGCAGCTCCGATCTGATTCAGCTTGGTGCCTATGTCCAAGGCTCGAATCCACTTCTAGACAATGTCCTGAGAAACCGCTCACAGATCGACCGCTTTCTGCGACAGGACGCCGAAGAGACGACCTCTATGGAGGAGACCCTGGGCCAACTCCAGAGTCTGGCTTCCATTCTCGGCGTCACCACCCCAGCTCACCGATGAAGCGCTTTAACTTTACTCTTGAGCGCGTGCTCACTTACCGCCGCAGCCAGGCTGACGTTGAGAAAGCCAAGCTGGTCGCCCTCGAATCGGAGTTGTCCAAGATCCATGAAGAACTAAAGACACTGCATGATACTTTCCTGGACGAAGTACGAAGGGTTCAACCCGATCCCGCCGAGCGCGCTGAACTGGGCCGCTTCCGCATGATTGTCGAATCTCAAACGATCCGGATCCAGCAACGAATCAATGAAAAACAAAGCCAAATCTACAACCAGAAGCAACTCTACGTCAAAGCCAATCAGGCGGCTGAGGTGCTCATCAAAGTAAAAGATAAACAAAAAAAAAGCTGGGACCAGGAATTCCAGAAGGAGCTCGACTCACTGGCGATGGATTCTTTTCTCTCGCGATGGAAGAACTAGAACTCGCCAGCCAGCTTGGTTGCAACGCGGATTTTGTCGGCGTAAGCAACCAGGCATTCACTCAGCACCTTCATCTGGGCCTGCGCTTCTTCGAGGCGACCCGCCTCCATTGCTTCGCGAATCCCGGGAAGAGTCTTTGCACCATAGCCCGTATATTTTCCAGGAGCAGAAAGTTGATTTTTGTACCAATCCCTGCCAGGCAATCCTTCTGGGCGAGAGAGCGATCGCTCGGAGAGAAAAATCGCTTCGTTTAGTTTTCGGAGTTTGACCTTGTCGAGGCTGGCAAAGCGGGATTCGAGCGGATACATAACCTGTCCGAAAGCCTTCGCCGCAAGACCAACCTTCTCGATATCTTTTTCAAGCAAGTCCCAATTCATGGATTTCGATTTCGGGTTCTTGCGCAAATCCTCCACCGTCTCCCTCAAAAAGCGCGCAACACGCCCAAAGTCGAACTGCACCACATAGGCATCGGCCATTCGCGCAAGGCCCGTCGACATAAAGCCGGCAAAGGCGGTAGTGAACACATAATCGGGGTCGCCAAAGTACTGAAACCAACGCAGCGAATCGTAGACGGAGTGATAGACCCCACTCATATCACCGTCAAAACCGGCGTTCAAGCTCGCGACTCCAGCATGATGAACAAAAGCTGTGTAATCGCTGCCGCTACCGAGTGGTCCCACCCGGAAGCCGTGCTGGTTGCTGGACTCGAGCAGACTCTTTCCAGTAGCCGGGTCGGGATAATCGCGCATCCATTCTGCGACGAACTTCTCAAGCGACGGACTGGCTTGAATACTCATCGCCCCCCGCAATGTCGTGTCGGAGTTAAAGTAGGCAACAGTGTTTTGGGTCAACTCGTCGCGATGTTTTTCGACCCACTCAGTCGAACCCACCAAGCCATATTCTTCGCCATCCCAAAGGGCAAACAAGATCGAGCGCTTCGGCTTCCAACCCTGCTGCACCGCCTTTGAAAGGATACGGGCTGCTTCAAGCACACTGGCGGCACCGCTGATCGGATCAGCCGCACCATTTACCCAGGCGTCGTGATGATTGCCATAGACCACATATTGATCCGGGTAGACCGTCCCCTTAAGCCGGGCCACGACATCATGAACCTGCCGCGTAGCGTTGTCGGCCTGAACCTTCAGATGCATCAATGCCGGGCCGGCACCGATGTGATAAGTAACCGGGATCGCACCCTTCCAATCAGCGGGAGCAATCTCGCCGTCAATCTGCTCAAGGATTGGCCGTGCGTCTTCCCACGAGATGGGCATCACCGGAATCTTCTGTATCGTCCGCGCATCTTCGATCTTGAGGCGGGGCGTACCCGGAATGCTAGGCTTTCCAGGCGTCAGCGGGTCACCCGGATATAGCGGCAGGTCCATTACGCTTCCTCGCTGCACACCAGGTGGTGGCCGAAACGGCCCCTTCGGATAAATATCGCCCTTGAAGTACCCGTCGTCTCGAGGATCTGAATAGATCAGGCAACCAATGGCACCGTTCTCCGCTGCCACTTTTGGCTTGATGCCCCGAAAGCTGCGGCCATAACGCACGAGTACAATCTTGCCCCTCACATCAACGCCCTTCAACTTCAGGAAGGCATAGTCTTCGGGCAACCCGTAATTGGCGTAGACGGCGGGCGCAGTGATGTCCCCATTGGCGGAATACGCGTTAAAAGTAGGTAACTGATTCAGGTCGCTCGAATCAGGGTCGTCCTTGACGATCGGCTCACGCAGCTTGGCCGTATAGCGGACTGGGCTCAGTACCTCAAGCACTCTTTGCGTAGGGTAGGGAATCAGTGCGTCGAAGGTTTCGATACGAGCTTCGAGGCCAAATTCCTTGAATTTCTCAAGAGCAAACTCGGCAACGGCACGCGAAGCTGGAGAGCCCGCGTGGTGCGGCTCGCTCGCCATGCGCGTCATGAACTCGCGAATCTTATTTGCTTCAGCAGTCGCACGGAGTCGTTGCTCAAAGGGCGCGCGAGCCCTAGCCTCATCATCCGGAAACCCACGAATGGAATCAGCTGCAAAAGCCTGCTGGGTGAGCAGACAAATTAACGAGAGAGAAAGAGCCTTCATGCTTTATGCTTTGCCTAAGGCCGAGTTGAGGAAGCCGGTAAACTCTTTCACATCCTTGGTGAGGCCGGGAAAGCTGCTTACGACTTTCTGATCGGTATTAAACACAGCATAGTAGGGTATGCCCACGGTCTGGAAGAGCCCCTCTTGCATTTTCTGGAAAGCCACGCTCTTAGGGTCGTCCAGTTCGTCGGTATAAAGCTCAACCAGAACAAACTTTTCCATGGCTTCGCGAACCGCTGGCTTGGGGAACATGTTCGCTTTCATCCAGTGGCAGTTGGTGCAGGCAACACCGGTAAAATTGACAAAAACAAGCTTGTT
>JBKJUN010000605.1:0-1304 GCA_046590555.1 Bryobacter sp.
CTTCCGTACGATGGCGCTTTGCACCGGCGACATGGGCTTCTCCAGCGCCAAGACCTACGACATCGAAGTCTGGCTCCCTGGCCAGAACACCTTCAAAGAGATCTCGAGTTGCTCAAACTTTGAGGCCTTCCAGTCCCGCCGCGCAGGCATCCGCTTCCGTGGCCCCAAGAAGAGCGAGTACCTCCACACCCTCAACGGCAGCGGCCTAGCCGTAGGTCGCACCTGGGTCGCAATCGTGGAGAACTACCAGCAAAAAGACGGCAGCGTTCTCGTGCCAGAAGCGCTCCGCCCTTACCTCAACGCTGAAGTCATCACCAAACAAGGCCTCCTCGCGTAGTCTAAACGAGGCTGGAACAACGGCGGAGTTGCTTGTGTGCTTGACTCGGGAATGACAGCTTCAGGAGCTCAGCTAACTTTATGCATTTGTTGAAGGCCGTCTGTTTTTTGTTAGCCTAATAGGTTGGCTGCCAGCGAAGCGATCGTGCTTCGAACCTTCCCTCTAAAGGAAGCCGATCTAATAGTCAGCTTCTTCACACGCGACCACGGGAAATTGCGAGGTGTGGCCAATCGAGCGAGAAAACCCAAAGGTGGCTTTGGCAGTTCTCTTGAACGGTTGAGCCAAGTGCAAATTCACTACACAGCGCGAGAAAATCGGGAACTGGTTCGAATTGATCACTGCGACCTTCAACATTCGCAGTTTGAGTTGAGCCGTGTGTATTCGACTGGTATAGCCCTGGACGTAATGGCCGAAATCTCTGAACATTTATTGCCCCTGGCGGAAGTCAACGAAAAGTACTTCCGGCTCATGGCGCGTGTTCTAGAATTCATGCGCCTGCGCGGGGAATCCGGGGTCTGGCAAGCCGTCACTTACTTCGAAGTTTGGGCAGTCCGCCTCAGTGGTTTCCTGCCCGAAGTTCCAATTAGCGTAGAATCAAACGCAATTCTCAGCGAGATCCTGACAACGAGCGTCGAAAAGATGCCCGAGCGCGAATGGACACAACAAACAGCGCGGGACCTGCGTCGAGCCATGGTCCGGCTGATCGAAGCACACATAGAGCGGAGGCTGTTCGCAGCCCCGATGCTGGAGGATTTGGCATGAAGAACTATCAGGAAATGATTTTCCGCCTGAAGCAGTATTGGGCAGATCGAGGCTGCATCATCACAGAGCCCTACGATGTAGAAGTTGGCGCCGGCACCATGTGCCCCGAAACCTTCTTGCGCGTCCTTGGCCCCGATGAATACCGCGTCGCCTACGTGCAGCCCAGCCGCCGCCCTGCCGACGGCCGCTACGGCGAAAACCCCAA
>JBKJUN010000714.1:0-5597 GCA_046590555.1 Bryobacter sp.
GCATTGCTGCCTGAAGCTTACAAGAACGCAGAACGCAGTGAGTTGATTCGCCGTGAACATCGCGTTCAGGCCAACCCAAAGCCCGCCTGGAGGGCATCGTCTTCACAGCCGGCGCAACCCATTCTCGCGCTTCCCATCCATCGCTGCCCGTGGACCTCTTCCACGTCCCCAAGCTCGACCTGATCGAGACTCTGGTCCAGTCCATCGAAAGCAGCCAACTCAAAGTAGTCCCCCCAACCACCCCGATCAAGCAACACTAACAGCCCAACTCAAGAGCCTGCGCTACGCCAGCAGCCGCCCAACCGGCCAAACCACAATCAACGTCGACACAAATGCGGACAACCCCCAAATCGCCAACGCCGACCTGGTAATGGCCCTCGCCATGGCCACCTGGCGCATGAAGTCTCTCTACCCAACGGCCACCCCAACTCCACCCGCCCGCCTCCCCGGCTTCTGACACAAATTGGTGGGAACGAGCCATCTTTGGCGGGCTGATCGGCAGAGATCCAGAAACGGCATAAAGATGACCAATGAACTGAGTGTAACTGTCATGAGCTCGCCGGCATTTCTTCCCACTTCACCGCTCCCCGCTTCACCTCACCTACGTCGTCAGACCGTACCCTCAATGACTCGCTGGATCATCTTCTCGTCCCATTGCTGCGGACTATTGTCTGGTGCGCAACTCCGAGCCTCAAGGCCTGTTGTTCCTTCCTCGGATTGACGCGCGTGTTTTCACCTTCTTTCCATTCTCGAATCAGTTCGACTCTCTGTTCCATTGGGTAATTTTCTTTCCAGGGCATGCCTTCTAGCTTGGCTTACCCTCTTGCGGTAGACCTCCAGAACTCCAATCGTTTGTTACCCAGGTCTCTGGGCCAAAGTGTCACCTACGTCGCCGGACCGTACCGCTTCCAGACCCGTGCGTAAGCGCGGGGATCCAAAGTGACATGGCTGCGCATTTGAGTGAAAAAGACACTTCGCACCTGCTCGACATGCAATTTTGACGCACCTAAAGTGGGTCAAATATTGGGAAGCATTGCTGACAAGCCCGGGAGATGAGGGCCAGATGGAGAAAGTGTTAAGTTAGTTGGCGGCACGGCATGCTCTAGTGATGGGCAGTAAAAAGCCAAAAACTGCACTTGGGTTGCCCGAAGGGGCCAAGGCCGGGATCTTCGCAACTGGAGGCTAAGATTGATAGAGAAGGCTAAACTTGCCGTGGGAAAATTTGGCCGAAATTGCAGGCGGGACTGATCAGACCATCCAGCTCTCCTCTACCAGTGCTGTTGGCTGGCGGAAGGCCTTTGGGAAGCCGCCACTTAGAAATCCTTAGAACTTCTTGGAATCTTAGCCGGGCCGCTTGAACTCTTTAGAACTTCCTGTAAGAACTTGGAACGGCCCTCTTTCTCCGCCCGCTGGGGGCGGCGGTTAGCGGTAGGCGTCTTTGCGATCGAGGACGCGATGAATAGTGATACCGTCGGCGGTCTCCTTGAAGAAGATGCGGTGGTTGCCGACGCGCAGCCGCAGGAAGCCTTCGAACTCGCCGGAGAGAGGCTTCACGCGACCGGCTCCGGTGTCGGCATAGCGGTGGATGGCTTCGAGAATGGACATGGCGACGTGCTGCGGGATGGCGCGGACTTGGGCCGGGACCTCAGGTTCAAACTGAATCTTCTTCACGGCTACTCTTTGGAGTGAGCGCCGCGAATCTGCTCCCACAAATCTGCTCCATGGTGAAGCCCAATTCGGCGACCACCTGTTCAAAGGGGATCCCTTGGCCACCATTCCGAAAGTACTCATCGGAGGTGCGCAGGGCGCGGCGATCTTCTTCGGTGAGTTCTTCCTCGTCTTCGTCGTCATCCACCATGACTGCGAGCAAAGAGCGGACAACGCCGAGCTTGGCGGGGGGAAGTTGATCCAGGAGGGCGTGGGCTTGCTTCAGTTCTTGCTCAAGATCGAGGGCCATAAGGTTACTTCCTTCCGCCGCCGCGTTCGTCTTTGCCGAAAAGCAACTGATTGGAGCTGACACTAAGAGCCGTAGCCAGGTTGCAAATAACTTCGAGGGTCGGCAGAGAGCACCCGGCCTCGTATCGGTTTAGCTGCTGGACGTGGCCGCGCTCTTTGCGCAGAGCGGCCAAAAGCAAGTGAAAACCCCTGCTGGACTCGATACCGGCCACGGACACAGGATAAAGCGCGGGTGCAGGGGCGTTGATCTGAGGAGATTGCATTCGGTATCTAAAAAATATCACAGGTCGATCTTCACAGGGTTCCGCAAGGATCCCCTCCCGGAGCAATCTACCCATGGCAAGGATTTGGCACTACGGGAAGGCTCTCAGCCTCCTCTACATCACCACTTCCCACATAAGCGCTCTCCGCTTCCCAACCCCGTGCGTAAGCGCGGGAATCCAAACGACGCCACCGCAACCTGGCTCACCCCAGCCCCCTTCCTCACGGCTTAACCGCATTCGAATCCGTCAAACCACAACGGGATGACCTCGAAATGGCGCCTTTTGATGCAAAAGGTGGACTCGGCAAGATGTATCAACTGTTTGGGGAAAACTTGGATGCTGTCATTCTTGAGTTGAATGAGGCGCTGGCTGCATGAACCAGAAGCTCCCAAAAAATTGGGGATTCTGGAGACTTTGCAGACGTTGGATTATGGTCTGGCGGCTAGCTACCCTCCAAGAATGTCGCCTAACCGCGCTATCCTTCTTTTAGTCTGTCTGGAATCACAAGACTAGCTCTATGTTAGGCAAAAGAACCTTCAACCCCAAGCGTCGAATTTGCCCACCAGATCGGGTCGAGGGAATCCTTTCCGGTCTCCCAAAAGCTCCTGGTCTGCCACGCTACACAGGGAATCCCGAACACAAGCGCAATCCAGGTGATTACGGCCTCCACCCTCCCGGCTCACCCAGGCCGGGAAAACCGCTCTGCGATACCGTCGGCATATTTACTCGCGCTGAGGCCTCCAGACTCCTGAGCTTGGGGTTGGAGCGCGGCGTGTTTAGCGAGCAGTTGCGGGAAGGTTGGCCACAAAACGTTTGGGCGCTCACGGATAGTGGCGAGCCACTAGAAGCACAACTCGAGGGTCACGGAGCCTATCACGCCTACCCCATGCCTGACTCGGATCCCTTTCGTGAAAAGGTAATCACCCGATGGCATCAGTCATGAACCCTCCGATGAAAATCTCTGCCGACTGGCTTCCTCCGTTTCAAGGCGCCAATGAGATCGCCCGGACCTCTGCCGCCCTTCAGATTCACTTCGGCTCCGAAACGGCGACTCGTTTTGATGACGATTGGTCGAAGTCCGTTCAGAATGCAGCTCGTGTTTCGGTCTACCCCCTCGCGCTTTGGTTTGCATCGTCCTGGTGGCGGATTCGCTGGGAACCCCGGCCCTCAAGCATCAAAATTCACCACGATTCCCAATTGACAGACTCGGATTGGCGTATGAGTCATGAACTCGCCGCCGCCGGACACGGCTTTATCTGGCCCGATTTGACGCTGGAAAGCGATGGCGAAAGCATATTGGCGACCTGTCGTCCCTCGCCTGCCCTTTCATCGGAACCGGTCCGTTACCTTTCAGACTTCCAAGCCAGCGTTCCGGCATTATCCTTCGAATCCGAAACCGACGCGTTCATGGATTTGGTGCTCTGCCGGCTCGATTCTTTGGGGGAAACCCAACTGCACCTCCTCTGGAGAGAAATTCTGGCGGAGCGTAATAATCCCGAACAGTCCAACTTGAGGCGGCTGGAAGCGCGCTTGGGTTACGAACCAGATGAAGCCCCAAACCAGATCTTGAAGCAATTGATTGACGTGTCCCATTCCGCTGGTCAAGGTGCCGCCGACGAAATCGCCCCTGCCTGTGCTGGAATGAATCCAGAAAACCGCTTGGTTGAAGTGTTGAACTTTGCTTCTCAAGCCGGCATCCAGGCGACCCTGAAGCAGGATATCGCCCTTCCCAATGATTGCTATGCGCCGCTTCCGTGGCAAAAAGCTTATATCCTCTCAACCCAACTTCGAAATTCACTTTCCCTGGGAAGCCACGCCGTCACAGATGAGTGCCTCGCAGACCTACTTCATATTCCCCCTGTGTCCTTCCAGCACACCGCCTCGTCGGGCACGAGCTCCCCGGTTGGCCTTGCCGTTCGAGAGGGGCAAACTGGTGCGATGAAATTGCTGTTCCGCAAACGGAATCGGCCAGCACGGCGATTTGAAGCCTCCAGGATGGTAGCCGATGCTTTCGGCAATCCCGCGGATGCATGGCTGCCAGTTACGGACTCCGCCACTGCCCGCCAAAAATTACAACGTGCCTTCGCCGCCGAATTCTTGTGCCCAATCGAATCGCTAAAACTTTTCCTCGGCAATGAATTCTCTCCAGAGTCCATGGAAGAAGCCGGTGAACACTTTGGTATTTCCGAGCTCGTGATCAAGAGCCAACTCGCCAACCATCACCTCATCCCTCGCGATCTCTTGGATTCTCATTTTCCCGCTTAGAATTGGGTCGCGGTAGGGACTATCATCGCTGACAGCCGCCGAGTAGGCCCGGGGAATTTCACCCCGAGCCTCTCACGGCTGGACTTGATACCAGCCTGTTTGAATGTGTAGGTGAGGATGGGGACGTGAGGATTGGAGGATGGGGACAGACTGAGGATGGGGACTGAAGTGTACCGCCCGCAAAAACCATGAGGCCAATGTTCTGCGTGACCTACTTTACAAGCGTATGCCACGAACAGCCCGGCGCGTTTTGCCAGGATTTCCTCATCACATCACCCAAGGTGGGACCGATCGACAGATCGTCTTTCACACGCAGCGAGACCGCCGTGTCTACTTGGATTTATTGTGTTTGGTGTTTGTGTTTGGGGAAAGCCAATAGCCTGTCACTCAATCCAGGTCAACGACTTTGAGACACGTTGCAGGGTAAGCTACCGAGTATTTTGCTCCGAAAGAAGATGGCTAGTTGATCTAGGCTTGGGACGGATCTGTATGGACTGTTTGCGACAAGTATCGTCAAAGAGCTTCGTGGCGAAGCGCTCCTTGCTCTATTGGAGCCTGAATCCCTGCTTTTCGAGCTTCAGATGGACAGCCGAAAGCAACCTTGTTTGGATGTCCTTGATTGCCATTCTACTCATTCATCTTCATGAGAGAGTCCGGTCTTATGACCTTAACTTTCGTTGGGTGAATCTGAACGGCACTCTTGGACCACTTCCTGCGGAAAAACTTGTCGTCACCTTGAAGGAGGCAGCAAAACCAAGAGGTCGGTATTGCGAAAATCTCGATCCAGCGTGAGCAGTCCGCAGTCTTGCTCCTTTGCCAATGCATATGCAAAGCAATCCCCGAGATTCAGAGGGAACTTCATTCGAGCCTGTGCTGCAATCTCCGCCTGCTGCAGACTCGGCGCGATAAACCGGATCGGCAGCGCCGATATCTGGTCTCGAAGTTGCAAAGCCAACTTAGGTTGTCTGTCTGAAATCAAAATTAGTACTTCAGCGTAATTCACGGTGCTCATCAGTAGTTCTGCAGAATGATCCTGGAGTTGCTTTAAACACCATGGTCCCTTGTCTTCATTGAAGACGATGGAAAGCAGGATGGAACTATCTACGACCAAAG
>JBKJUN010000667.1:0-5782 GCA_046590555.1 Bryobacter sp.
GCCTGTTAAGCTTTTAAAAAAATTCCCACCTCCCCTTTTGTGATCTTTGCAATCGTTGGCCCTCAAAAAGCGTTAAGGGATTCTTTCTCGTCTCTACAGACCCCAATTTTGAGTCAACCTTGCGACGACACCTCGAAGACGGCGATATCGAATTCCTCGACTCGGCCCGCTTGCCCTCTTCTCCCGGCCCAGGCGTCTCCAAATGGTATTTCGTTAGCCTTTGCTCCTGCGCTACTTGCCAGGATTTCCATGCCCTTTCCATCACCCGAACCGATGCTTCCTTCGATGCCAATGGCAAGCGGATCGCCAAATCACCCGTCACAATCATCGACCGCCTGCTCATCAATACGAACCGGGCAACTTGGCTCAACTCACGAATGGCGTGAATCCTCCACATACCCTGCTACGATACAAGGCTAAGAACTAGTGCCGTACGCAGAAATAGAGCTATCCCTCAACCCACTTGGTCAAAGTCTGTATCAGGTCGACCTGCGTATCAACGACCCTGGCAGCGAAGGTGCAATTCCTCCTGCCACCGGTAAGGCCACCCTCTCAACCGCTCCTCTCGAAGACTCCGAATCGAATCCCTTAGAATACGGCCAAACCCTCACTAACCTGCTCTTCAACGATGGAAAAATCCGTGAATCTTGGATCAAGGCCCGGGCCGCCCTCGACAAATCCGGACTCGACATCCGCTTCCGCCTCCTCCTCGCCCCCGGAGACCTGCTCCTCAACAGCATCCGCTGGGAACTCCTGCTCGACCCAGATTCAAAAAAGCCCATCGCCACAGAGCAAAGAATCCTTTTCTCGCGCTTCCTCTTCAGTAACGATTGGCGCCCCATCAATCTGCGTGCCAAGGGCGACCTCACCGCCGTCATCGCTGTAGCCGCCCCCACCGATCTCGAAGCCTGGAACCTGGCACCCGTTATCGTCGACGACCAGATAAAGCCCGTCGCCGAAGCCATGAGCCCGCTGGTCCTCCGAATCCTCCCCCAACCGCTGACGCTCGTCTCTCTCATCGACGCCTTCAAATCTTCTCCCGACATCCTCTACCTCGTCGCCCACGGCACCATTGATGACCAACTCAGGCCTCAGTTGATGCTAGCCAACGAGGAAGGAAAATCCGCCCTTACCTTTGGTCAGGACCTCACCGACGCGCTCGCGCAGCTCAACCCCCTGCCACGTCTGGTCGTTCTCGCCTCCTGCCAAAGTGCGGGCTTCGCCTCTTCCGTTCAGACCTCCTTCGCCGCCTTGCTCGCCAACGCCGGAATCCCTGCTGTTGTCGCCATGCAGGGCAACATCTCGATGAAGTCCGTCCAGGAGGCCATGCCTCGCTTCTTCAAAGAACTTTTCAGTGATGGCCAGATCGATCGCGCACTCTCGGCCGCCCGCTTCGAAGTCCGCGACAACCATGACGCCTGGATGCCCGCCCTCTTACTCCGCCTCAAATCCGGCCGTATCTGGTATGAGCCAGGCTTCAGGTCCGCCACCGCTACCGCAAACTTCTGGACCTCCATCTGCCTCCAGATCAAAGAAGGCAATGCTCTCCCCATCATCGGCCCGGATCTTGCAGAGGAAACCCTCGGATTCTCAAGCAGCCTTGCCAAAGACCTCGCCGACTACAAGAAATTCCCGCTCTCTTCTCCCGACAGCACCGACCTTGCCAAAGTCGCCCAATACCTCACCATCACCGAGGGCCCCGATGCAACCTTCAAGACCGTTCAAGACCTAATCATGCAGAACGCCCAGGCCGCCTATCCTCAGACCGAACTCCTCGAAGACTTCGATAGTCTCTTCGGCAAGATCGCAGAGATTGAAGCCAACAATCCCCGCTTCGCCCTGCAGATCGTTTCCCATCTGCCGCTCAAGACTTTTGTTGATGCCTCCTCCACTCCTCTGCTATTTCACAGCCTCAAGTCGGCAGGCAAGCAACCCATAGTGAATGAGATCTCCTGGCGCCCTCTCAAAGGATCTCCCCCACCAGTCGCTGTTGAGACCGACGAGCGTAAGCTCGACATTCAGAATCCCGTCGTCTACAACTTCTTTGGCAGCTGCGACACCACCAACAACTGGGTTCTCACCGAAGACGACTTCTTCGATTTCACGGTCCGCACTTCCCAATACAAGCTCATCCCTTCCCATGTCAGCCGCGTCTTCAGTGAGAAATCCTTACTCTTCCTCGGTTTCTCGCTCGACTCCTGGACCTTTCGCGCACTCTTTCGAATGATCATGCTCCAGGAAGGCACCAAAGGCCTCCAGCAGGGCAAGACTCACATTGGAGTCCAACTCGACCCCGAAGACTCCCGCTACTCCGACCCCGAGCGCGCCCGTCAATACCTTATCGAATACTTCAAATCCGACAAGCGTGGCAGCGTCGGTGAACCCGAAATCGAAGTCTACTGGGGCTCATCAGCCGACTTCCTCCGCGAGCTTGCCAACCAGCTTGAGAACAACAGGAAAGCACCCGTAATTCCCCGCCGTATTCCTCCGCGAGGCCCTAATGCCAGATCCTAGCCAGCTTCCGGACACTCCTTTCAAGGGCCCATTTCCCATTGAAGAGGGAGACTCTATCTTCGGCCGCAGCCGCGAGATCGACAGCATCTACAACCTCATCTGCTCCAACCGCATTGTTGTGCTGCACTCCCCTTCAGGCGCTGGCAAAACCTCCCTCGTTCAGGCCGGCTTGATTCCTCGGCTCAGCACCCGGTTCTCTGTCTGGGGCCCCATGCTGGTGGGCTTGGAGCCTGCCGAAGATTCCACCGCGAATCGATTCTCGTCCAGTGTGATTTACGGCCTCGAGTCCGATAGCAATAGCGATGTCGAGAGCCTCTCGCTCCTGGAATACGCCGCTTCGCGCCGCCATCCAGACTACCCAGTCGTCTTTATCTTTGATCAGTTCGAGGAGATCCTTACTGCCGACCATCTCAACCGGCAAGCCATCTCAGAATTTTTCGATCAACTAAGTGAACTCTTCCAGGAACCCTCCTTCTTCGCTCTCTTTGTGATTCGTGAAGACTTCCTGTCAGCCCTTGATCCGTATCGGGACCGCGTCCCCACTCAACTCAACAACCGCTTCCGTCTCAACTTCCTCTCTCTCGACGCAGCCTCCGAGGCGATCGCCAAACCTGCCGCTGCTGCGGGCCGCCCCTTCACCCCACCTGCCCTCGACAAACTGATCAAGGAACTCGCTACCATCCCCGTTCAGCTCGTCGATGGAACTACCGAATTTGTCATCGGCGACACCATAGAGCCTGTCCATCTTCAACTTGCCTGTGACGAACTCTGGAGCGAACTCCCACCAGACAGCCACGGCATTGAACTTGCCGATGTAGAAAAAGCCGGCGACGTCTCCATTGCTCTCGCCCGTTACTTCGACTGGAGTGTCGCCGGCATTGCCAACGATGACCCAAACCTCGAAGCAAATCTCCGTGACTGGATCGCTGACCATCTCATCACCCAGAATGGACTTCGCAGTCAGGTTCTCCTCACCCCAAACCTCACCGAAGGCCTTCCCAATTCCATCGTTGATGACCTGGTTGAGGACCGCCTTGTCCGCCGCGAAAACCGCGCCGGCTCCATCTGGTATGAACTCTCCCACGCCCGCTTCGCCCATGCCGTTACAATCAGCAATGAGCTCTTCTTTGAACAGCTCCATCCCTTCGCGCGTGCTGTCCGCACTTGGATTCGCAATGAAGAGGACCCCAGCTTTCTCCTTGCCGGCAACGAATTCACTAGCGCCACAACTGGCCTCGACCTCACAAAATTCGACCCCGATTCCAACCGCTTTTTTAACGCCTGCCTCGACCTTGAACAGGACAACAAGCAGCGCGAAGCTGCACAACTCAGCCTGCAACGCTACGCTGCATCGCTCACCATTGCTGCTGGGGCCATCACCGCAATCGCCCTCTGGGCCATCGTGTTTGTCCTCTCTGGTCAGTTCAGCAGGCAGTACTTTCTTTTGGGCCTTGCCCTCGCTGCCCTCCTCGGTGCTGCCGTCGCCTGGCTCGGTCGCCGCTTCTACCTTCGCCAGTCCGAAACCAATCGCATCCTCCATGCCCTCACTCGCAAGCACAGGGATGATCCTTCGCTTCAACCCGGCGACTACTCCATCACTGGCTCCATTCCAATCGAACCCGGCCCCATCGATCTATGGGAAGAAACCACTCTCAAATTCGTTCCGTATTGGATTCTCCTAACTGTTGCCGGGGCTGACAGACGCTTTACTGCAAGAGAGCTCCGCACTCACAACGACATCAATGACATCGATGCCTTTATCGACGACGACCGTTCAGCTGCCGAAGGGCTCCTCGATGTCGCCCAGATCCTCAATACAAAAATGGATCCGGCCAAAGCTGCTGCCTTTCGTGCCGGCATGAATAAGCTCGCCCGCGCCATCGACCGCAATCCATCAGAG
Organism: Bryobacter sp.; assembly: GCA_046590555.1. GTDB lineage: Bacteria > Acidobacteriota > Terriglobia > Bryobacterales > Bryobacteraceae > Bryobacter. Next base: position 4,415 of record JBKJUN010000667.1, read on the forward strand.
GTCAAAGATTCCCTCCGCTTCGTTGAAGTCGCCCTCGAAGGTGGCGACATTTCCAATCTCCGCCCCAGCATCACCCGCTTCTACAATGCATCCGGCCTTTTCTCCTGGCCTAAGTTCTTCCTCGCTCTTTTCCTTGTCGCGGTGGGTACTTTCTGCCTCAATTATCCCTATGCACAAATTCACAAGCAGCTCCACTGGACTTTGAATCTTGGTTTGGCCTTCATCTATGGCTGCCTCATCATGATTGCCATCTATTTCGCCCACACCGAAACCAAGCTGCGCAACCGGATTGCGATCTGTTGTCTTGCCCTCGGCGCAACGGTGGTCTTCTATTTAAACTCGCCGTCCATCCCGGAACTCCTCCTCTTCGCCATCCCTTCCGTCTTGATCTTCACTCTTGCCAGCGATGATGTATTCTGCGAGCGGTGCAATCTATGGGCCGAGTCGAACGACAATTTCCTTACTCTCAAAACTCCACCCGAAGCAACACTCGTTAAGCTTCGCGAAAGCCTCGAGGCTGGCAATCTCACGCCCCTGCAATCGTGGATTGCTCCCACAGAATACGCGAGCACTTCGAAAGACTACCTCACCATCGACATCAAGTCTTGCCCCAAGTGTCAGGACTTCCAAACCCTAAATCTCAACCAGACCATCGATGGTTCCGTGAACCTGCTGGTGGAAAATCTCCTCATCAGTTCCAAGCAACTCTTCTGGCTCAAGTCCCAGCAGCCTACCTCCAATACTTAGCCAGCGTCTCCCAACGCTCCAGCATCCAGTGCCATCCCGTATGTGCCACCAGCGTTGACAATACAATCACGCCCAGGCGTTCCAGCTTCACCACCTGAAACACTCCCCACAGCACACCCACCACCAACAACTGCCCCAACTCCACGCCCACATTAAACGCCACCAGCGAGCTCATTAAATGCGATCCCGCAAACTGCAAACTCTCCCGCAGCGCAAATGAAAATCCAAACCCATGCACCAACCCAAATAGCGCTGCCACCACCCATCGTCCGCCACGCTCCATAATATTCTCCAGCGCCATCCAGACAATCGAAGCTGCAATGAGCAACTCCACCAGAGAAGGGAACCAAAGCACCTCCGGCCCCAGCCCCAGCGCCGAGCCAATCAATGTCAATGAATGTCCAACCGTGAACGCACTCACCACCCAAACCAACCGTCCCAACTGCCGCACTGGAATCACCAGACACAACAGAAACAACAAGTGGTCCATCCCCTCCAAAATGTGCCAGAACCCCAGAACAACAAAGCGACGCGCAGCCCCCCACCAGCTCGGGTCCAACTCCACCCACCCCGCATCCCCATGCAATTCAAACGCCCTCTCCCCAAAGCGCAACACTGTCA
>JBKJUN010000680.1:0-7070 GCA_046590555.1 Bryobacter sp.
GTCAGGGGTTTCGCTTCCCAACAGATTTTTGCAACTCCCCTTGTGCTTCCATTCCTCGGTGCAGGTAATCACCGGGTAGCTGAGTATGGAAAAGTCAGGGCGGGTTTCTGGTGTGAAGTGAGTCGAGATGCTTGAAGCCAGATGGCCACCAGCACTGAAACCCCACACGCCCACTCGTTTGGAATCGACACCCCATTCAGTGGCGCGCCTACGCACGATGCGGAAAGCTTCGCTGACGTCGTCATGCATTGCAGGATGCTTGTGACGAGGCCCGAGGCGATATTTCAGGACGAAGGCATGAACTCCCATTGAGTTCAGCCATCGGGCAATCTGCAAGCCTTCGTGATCCATCGCAAGCGCTCCGTAGCCTCCTCCTGGACAGACGACGACTGCGGCTCCCGTCGCCTTAGCTTTCTCCGCAAGGTAAGGCGTGATCTCGGGGCGATCTCGCTCGTCCTCAAAAACGCCTATGGCTGGATAGAGATTCACAGGCGTCTGGGCCATCGTCAGGAGAAGAAATAAACTGGTTAGCACATTCTCAAGCTATTGCATATTGCGGGTGGAAGGCAACTGTTTAATGCGCCCCACGTGGTCTATCAGGCGATTCTATCCGAGGCTGAGCTTGTGAATGCGAAGGCCCTTGTACTCGATCCAGCTTCCCTTTTGGTGAGCCTGCACGAGAATGGTTCCGGGTGTTGTGCGGTCGAGCTTTTCGCAATTGACGACCGTTTCTCCGTTAATGCGGACCACGCACTTTTTTCCTTGCACATAAAGCTGAAAAAGGAACCACTCTTCGGGATGGATTCTCGGGTAGGGCTTGGCGCGTTCGAGGCCATATAGCGAACCGGTTGGATAAACAGCCCCTTCGACATCGTGCACCTGGATCTCGTATCGAGGCTCCCGCGCATCATCGCCACCGCGGAAAAGGATGCCGCCGTTAGAGAACTTGCTTGCGCGCACGTAACACTCAAAAGCAAAGTCCTGATAGCGTTGTTTGGAAATTAAATAACCAAGCCCGTCAGCGCGCAAGACTTCGCCAAGCGTTTCCCAACTCGCCTTCTCGGTGGCAATCCACTTCTCCATATCGCCCGGGCCGCCATATAACGTCTCCCACGATTCCTTGCCCGGCAAGCGGCTGATTTTGAAGTTGCGATAACGCAGTGGGTAGCTCAGGCTTTCAATTCCCAAATGGCCACGCCGGAGCCGGTAGCGGAGTTCTTCATGCTGGTCCAGGTTGAGATCCTGAATCACTTCGCCATTCCACCAAACCTTGAGCGAAGGCCAGTCGAGGCGGATCCGGAACTGGTTCCACTCACCCTTGCCTTTGACATGAACCGAGGAGGGGGCAACGACCGGGAAGATAGATCCGACACTCTCTTTCAGCGGCGGTTGATCGACCTTATGGAAGATGTTGAGCTTGAAGCCGCAGTCTGTAGGAGGTCCGTGCTGGGGGGCGCAAAAGTAAAGCCCACCATTGGCCCAATCCTTCAGGAAAACCTCACCAGACCAATCGAAATTTTCGTATGTTTCCGGGCTCCGCAGCCAGGCCGGGAAATTCGAACCCGGATGCACATTAACGGCCCCATCGCTCATGTAAAAGGCTGTCTGTGGACCCTGCTCTACAGTCCACCCGCTCAGCGTCTTGCCATCAAAAAGTTGCCTTTCCTGAGCATGAATTGAGGCAAATGAAGCTGTTGCCAGTACAATGAACTGACGGCGAGTCTTCTGACCAGAATTGACTGTCGATCCCATGTCTAGCGATTGTATACAAACCGGACCCCGTGGAACCAGTAATTCAAGATCTGCACACGTATTTTCTGTTCTCCTTTGCGGTGGACAGAAGCGAAGTGCTGCAACACCACGTCGGAGTCTGGAATGGCCGCTACTGGATTGACGGCCTCGACGACTGGATCAATGGCAACCATGTCGCAGATTCACCGATAGTCGCAAATCTGGGCCGCTGGCAGCGCGCCTCCTATACGCAGTTCGATCTCGAATCTCCTGCTTATCAGGACATGATTTTCTTCCATCCCTTCGTTCGGCGCATTTTCTTTGATACGGCCGGAGTGGGTGCCTCCGATAACGAAGTAGAAGCGCTCCTGCGCTGCTATCACATTCCGTTATCGCCTGAAAACAAGCTCTTTTTCATGGCAGAAGACCTGCGCGAACGTGAAGCAGAACTCGAAGTAACAGATTTGCGACTCTTCCTCTTCGCCAATGGCATCGGCATTCTGGCCATTGGAGTGGAAGCCTCAAACCTTCCCGTCTCAAAAGCCCTTTGGATCAACGAGATGATGCGAAAGGTCTATCCAAGCTCGGGTCGACAATTGCGGGAGGGCAGATCTCCATCTCGCGTCACACTTTCGGTGGAGACTCCATACGGCCGCACGCAAGTAGTTGAAGCGACTTTCGAGAACAGCGCGATGATCGGCTTTCTGCCACCAGTTTCGGGCCTGATCACTTCCCTGCTCTACTTTGCCGATTACAAGCGCGGAGAATACGAACCTGTGCTCGACGAACGCACAATCGTTTACTCTTACATGTCGATCGATCCTAAGAGCGTTCCGGAAAACTTCCACAAGACGGAAGAATACGACATCCTCTTCTCTCGCGCTCTATATGTGGATCACGCCGGGGATGACTATCGCTATGCCCGCGGCTTCACTAAACGCTTGATGGAGCAGCAGGTTTACCGCCGCTGGTCTCACCAGGGCACGCTCTATGGCTTCACGAGCTACTCGAACGTAACATTGTGCTTTGGCACCTTCGATTGCGACGACCATCAGTTGAGCGAAGGCTTCCTGATCCATCGCATGTTTGACTCGCGCTATTACCTGATGGCGATCATCGCTCTGTTCTATCGCGCAACACTGCTCGACTTCGCTGAACGGGTAGCGCTGGTTTCACGCCGTCTCTATGTCGACTTTCAGGACGCGCGGCTCTCTGAACAGAACATCGAGAGAACCAACTTGCTCCGGTACGAATTTCTAGTTTTCTCGAACTATTGGCACTTCGACGAATTGGCCAACAAGGACGAAGAGTCAGAGCACTTCCGCATGCTGAGCGCGGTCTACGACATCACCAGCATGAAGATGGAAGTGGAACGCGAAATTGACAAGTTGAATAGCAGCCTGCACGAATACTACACAACTAGAAACACCCAGGCGGTGAACCGCTTGGCCTTCGTATCGACAATTCTCGGCGCAGGTGCCGTCGTCACTGGCTTCTTCGGAATGAACTTCTCAAACTACTTTGAGAGTGTCTTCTTTAAGCCGTCGCCCGAAAATGCCTGGATCCACTGGATCGCGATCACTGCCGTCGTAGGATTTTGCCTCTTTGCACTGGGAATCACCTTTTTCCTCTTCTCGCGAAACTGGCAGGACTACCGCAGCGTTCTACGCGGCGGTCAGGATGTAGCGCCGGGTGTATCGCGTAACGCTGGTGCTCGCAAGCCCGGAAGATCGTAAAGTTTGCGCCAGAAGTGTCCATAGGGACGCTCCCACAACAGGTGCACGCTAATCCCGATCGCCACACACAAAGCTGTTGTTAGAAATGCGTATGGCATGCCATTAATTTTCCCGATATAGCCGCCCGCATAAACTAGCCCGATCTGTTGGCAAATATAAATCGGATACGAAGCATCTCCAAGAAAGACGAGGATACTGGGCATGCTGGCATTGCGCCAGACTGGCATTACAGTTCCGGCCACAACAAGCAAAGCCGGTATGCCGTAACGCTCGACACGCCAACGGTGGTTGCCAAAGGCCGCCTCCCAGTTGAACGTGCCAGGGTAAAACGATCCTTCCCATGAGAGCCACATCCACCACCCAATCCCTGCACCCAATACGAGAACACCGGCCCAGCGAGGCAAAGTGATTTTCTTTGCCAGTTCACCAACTGCACAGCCTCCAGCGAATAGCAGCAAGAGTGGCCATTGATAAAGCCCCATGGCAACCATAGCGGCACAACCCCACCAACCGATGTGCCTCAAGCCCAAGAGCAACAACAGGGTCAATACTCCGTAGAACCACATCTCATAGACGAGCGTCCATCCATGAATGAGCACTGGCCCGCCAGGCTGGCGCAAAAACGCCATGCTCCTCCAAACCTGATCCCAGGTTGGCTGAATGCCGTCCGAGGTCTTCCAGTAATATTCGATCACGGACACTGCGTAGTAGAGAGGAACCACCTTCCAGATCCGCTTCACCAGAAAGCGACTGGCACTGGTCTCACGTTCGGCAACAGTCGAGACAATAAATCCACTGATAACGAAGAAGACATCGACGCCAAAAATCATGCTCTTGCGCCAGCTCTCGTTCTGGCAGAGCCAGCAGCCGTCGCCGTGGCTAACCAGTGAATAAAAGGTGTGATAGAAAACTACCGCAATGGCCGCCAGGGCACGTAGCACCTGAAGGCTTTCGAGCCGCTGCATCATCCTAGGATATGAAAGTGTTGACTTGGTTTGAGCTTGGGGCAGCGAATCAGCTAAACTAATGGTTTATGGCAAAAGCAGAACTCTACAGCGCCGAATACATCGGCAGCGGCACTTTCATCATTTCCAAGCCCGCACGCAAGAAGAAGAAGTTGCGGCAGAGCCGCGTGAAGTCCCCGCAACGCGGCGCACGCAAGTAGTCCTCTCCGAAATTCAATGACGATCAAGGAACTGCGCCTACACCCGCAGGCGATCGCGGATGGCCCATTACGCAGTTCCTATGGCCTCCACGCTCCCTACGCGCTTCGCACGATTGTTGAAGTCATCACTACCGACGGGATCACTGGCATCAGTGAAACTTACGGTGGGGATCGGCCTATTGCCGCACTCGAAGCAATTCGATCACGCGTGGTTGGCATGGATCCTTTTGACCTCACCCGCTTCTGGCAAGACCTTCATAGCGACTCTGATCGCAAGGTCGACCCGAATGGTGCAAGGTCGCAAACCATGCTGGTGCCGGGGGAGAACCCCCTCGACGAATCCACCCGCACCTTCGCTGCGATCGAAGTTGCATGTCTCGATGCAATTGGCCAAGCCGTAAACAAACCTCTTTGCGATCTGACTGGCGGACGTGCCCGCGATGCGGCTCCTTTCTCGGCCTACCTGTTCTATAAACACGCCGGTGGCGGCGGCATGGGCGCAGACGCTCGCGAAGACAAGTACGGCGAGTGCTTAAGCCCGGAAACGATCGTTGAGCAGTGCCGTCAGTTCATCGCCGAATACGGTTTTCATGAGATCAAGCTCAAGGGTGGCGTTCTCGATCCTGAGGTCGAGATCGAAACGATCCGCCAATTGCGCGTCGCTTTCGGCCCTGAATACCCGCTTCGCATTGACCCCAATTGCGCCTGGAGTGTCGACACGAGTGTGAAGGTAGGCATGGCCCTTCGCGAAGAACTCTCCGGCGGCGGCTACCTTGAAGATCCTTGTGCCGCAATGGAAGGCATGGCCGAAGTTCGCAGGCGTCTGAAGGCCGAGGGCGTAAACACCCTCTTCGCCTCCAACGTAGCAACTACCTGCTTCGCCCACGTTCCGCAAGCCCGCGAACTCGATGCTGTCCAGATTATTCTCAGCGATCCTCACTATTGGGGTGGCATCCGCAAGCAGAAGCAATTGAGTGAACTCTGCGAAGTGCTTGGCATGGGCCTCTCGATGCACTCCAACAACCACCTCGGCGTCAGCATGATGACCATGGCTCATGCGGCCTGCGCTTCGCCTCACCTCACCCACGCCTGCGATACGCACTATCCCTGGCAGACCGAAATCGACGAAGTGATCGTTGGCGGCCGCGTAAAGTTCACAAACGGCACCGTGCCCATCTCTGACAAGCCTGGACTCGGCGTCACTCTTGATTACGACCAAGTGGCTCGTGGCGTCGAACGATACAACAAACTCCCCTTCCGCAAACGCGACGACGAAGCAGAGATGCAGAAGCACGTCGATCCAAACTGGAAGCGAGTCCTTCCGCGCTGGTAGTCGATGCGGCTTACTGTTCTTTATCCAGGCAGCCACGAATCTTTCGCTGCTGAAGCCAGGTTGCGCCTCGGGCGAATTCGCAATCTGGATCTGGCCTGGGTCTCAGCAGAGCCGACTTCTTTTCAGGAAGATCTTGCTGAAGCCGCAGACTCAGAGGATCCGCTTGTACTCATGCTTCACTCTTCACTCATCGAAAGATTGAAGATGCCACCTCGTTTGTTATGGGCTCCGCTGCTGAGCAGGATCGAAGCAGGCGGAGCTGGATCGATTGGCGTCTGCCTTCTGAATTCCATTTCTTTGCCCCCGCTGTTTAAGCAGGCAAAAGTTGCGGAAGAACCCCACTCGCTCAGAGCGCTCAATCAATGGATATTGCGATGGCTACAGATCGAGTACTCAAGCAATCCTGCGACGCAGCTTTTAGCGGCCGCCCTGCGTGAATTGCTCCTTGAGCAGCTCATCGATAACGCCTCAACCATAACTCTCTCTTGCCCTTGCCCATCAACCCGGCTTCAGGTTGCTAACGAATTCAAAGAACTCGCCGCTCCATTTTTTGAAACAGTCCAACTGATTAACACGCGGCACCAGGTACTCCCCTTGCGCGACGCCGCCGTATCAATCATCCAGCCCCAAGGCCGCACACTCTGGATTCTCGACGGCTACGAAGGGCCGCCAGTGAATCGCCCCTCGGATGCCTCAATGCTGATCCTCAATAGCAGTGGTGGAATCGAGATTCTCCAGCAACTCGGTACACCCGCGCAAGTTGATCCGATTGCACGGGCAGCAGCGCTGATTTCCCAGATCCCCACAGTAGAAGACCAGCCCCTGCCCTTCTCAACCTACGAGTTTGAAGATTTGCTCCCGATTCTCTTCACTCACAACTGGCTGCTGGCAGAACGATTGGCACGCCGCGCCGGAGCCTTCTTCCGCGTGAACCACCGGATCGAGGAAGCGATCTGGCTTTACGAATCACTGCGAGACCAGGCAGAAATTCAAGGCCACGCAACCTGCCAGATAGACAGCGAAAACGAGCTCTATTGGCTGCGTGCCGGTGGGTCGCGCAAGAAACAGTTTTCGCAGGCCGAACAAGGCGAGTTATTCTAGCCCA
>JBKJUN010000852.1:0-3486 GCA_046590555.1 Bryobacter sp.
TTCGCTGTGACAATTCACTGTGTAAATTCACTGTGGACATTCACCGCGTAAATTCACTGTGGAGATTCATTGCCTAAGCCTCGTGACACCCCTTCACTCCCAAGAAATGAATCTCCACAGTGAATTTACGCGGTGAATGTCCACAGTGAATTTACACAGTGAATTGTCACAGCGAATCTCTACCCGCCCTCCAGCGCACCCGCATTCCGCTTCAGTAGCATTAGCGAATGCCCCTCGATTTGGTGTCGATTTGGTGTCGATTTGGTGTCAGCCTGATGCGTCACTCTGCGTTCTATTGGCTTTTTTGCTATTTTTCTGTCAACCAGCCGCATGCCAAGCCTGGCGGGTCCCCTCATCTCAGTGCCGCATCTATGCGGCTAACTGGTTAATAAGATGAGCCTTCGCTGGGATTTAAGTCGCCAGCTACGATTTCAAAATCTCTCCACTGCACGGCCACAATTTCCCGAAAAACGAGAAAGGTCAGGTCAACTGCTCGCCTCCTTCCTGGCCGGGGCGTCTCCCTGGTGCACCCTGTCCAACCGAAACTAGCCGGGGCGGCCTTCCGGCTGCGGCAGCCGCTGCTCTCCAATCGCCACCTACCGAGGCCAGCAACTCCACATCACCACGCATGTACCGGGACCGGAACCGATGACGCCGGTTCGGCTTTGCCTTCAGCGTCCCCTCGGGCTTCTAGCGGCCGATCAGCCGTGTTATCTGCGCCCGGCTCCTCCCGCTCGCCTTCAAAAACTACCGGATTTTCTCCAGGCTGAGCCCCACACCGTCCGTCATCCTCATGATCAATCTCTGGCTTGCTCATACCGCCAGGCTCATCTTGCGATGGACCATACTTATGCTTGACGTAACGAATAACGATTGGTAGGATTCGTAATGATCGTCGGCTATAAAGATAAGCAGACTAGAGACTTTAGCGCTGGTAAACGAGTCAAGGCTTTGGCCGGTATAGAGCGCGCTGCCCGCTTGAAGCTCGATCGGCTGCAGTCGGCTGCGTTGCTCAAGGATCTCGCCGCATTGCCCGGCAATCGCTTTGAAGCCCTGCTTGGCAACCGTAAAGGTCAATACAGCATCCGCATCAACGACCAGTGGCGGATTTGCTTCGAGTGGCCCGACAGATCGCCGGGTCCGCTAAATGTGGAAATTGTTGATTATCACTAGGAGGACGTTATGACACTGATCGCTATCCATCCCGGAGAACACCTTGCAGAAGAACTCAACGAGCTTGGGATGAGCGCTGCCGAATTGGCACGCAAGCTCAACGTGCCGACCAACCGTGTCACCGGCATCCTGAACGGACAACGTTCCATTACGGGAGACACCGCTCTCCGGCTGGCGCACTTTTTCGGTAGCACCGCAGAGTTCTGGCTTAATCTTCAGAGTCTGTACGAATTACGAATCGCTCATAAGAGAGCAGGAAAATCGATTAGCACTCTTCCTGTCCTCGAGCGTCCTGAACATCATGTTCGTTCCTGAGGCGCCCATCGGCGCACCATCGGCCTGAGAGTCTGTCGATTTGGCGACAGCCTGTTTGGCGACAGCCTGACGCGTCCCTATGCGATTCATTGGCTTTTTTGACAGTTTTCGCCAAGATAACCGTCAACCGGACAAAATGAAGTTCTTCATTGCAAATGTGCTGATACGTGGCTAAGTAGTTGATAATAAATAAAGTAACGGCGAATCGCATCGCCAGGTAAGTTGCTCAACCGACCCTGGGCTTTGGTCCAAATTTCCCGAAAAACACAAAGGGACGGGTCAACTTCAAACGAAACTTCTCGAAATCTTCCGAGATGCCCATGTTGCCGCAACCCCCACCCGTTCAAACTTGCTTTTGGGACGGCCTGATCTGCACCTTGAAAAATATCCAATAAAATCAGGTCTTCGACGCTAGTCTTGCCCGTTTTCAGCACAGAATATTTAAGACCGCCCAATTGTAAAATTGTTGCTATCTGCTGCTATGACAGCAACTTAAGCGAGTCCCACCCAAATTTCGAAAATCGGCAAATTTCTCGAATTTCCGTCTGGGACAGGTCGAGAACTCTGGCTCATTCCAGACAGGCTAACCACTTATCAGGGCACTTGGGAAGAGATTCTTCAGAGAGGCGTTCCAGCAGGTCAGGGCCTCACCGGGGGCTGATGCTCTTCAACTGGTTTTCTCCTCAAGGCTCCTGAGACAACCCTCATTCACTACCTGAACGCTCAAAGCAGCCTCAGGCAACTAGCCTGCGGCCCAATCCCTCAAACCGTCTTACTCGAATCTTCACTTCAACTCGATTCCCGAGCCGGTTGAACATCCCCATCAGCCGGTCTAACATAACTTTGCCTAAATCCGCAATTCGGACTCGCGAAGAATCCGCTGCGGCAAACCCGGTCCTCTCCTGCGCTTCCCTCGTTGTCAATTTCACGCGATCCAGCGTCTCCATAATTTCCGCCGCTAAAATTGCCTTCAACTGATCTACGTCCGCCTGCTCCCGCCCCAGATCCGCAAACACCTTCCCACTTCGTCACACCAATTCCAGCTTCTCGGTTTTGATTGCAACATCTCCTTCAATCGTTTTAATCGATCCCGGATCAAGTCGATTTGCACTGGGGTGTTGGTGCAAGCCCATAACCTAAGTGGACAGTCGATCACCAGCATCGACCCACACTTCAATTATGCAAACACAAGACGACGGCCGATGGGTTCCGGGATTGAATCGCCAAATTCCTTGGCTGTCTCAATCCACAAGCGAATCGCATCTTGAGCATTGCTTAGAGCTTCTTCTTGAGAGTCTCCATGAGCCGCGCAGCCTGCAAGTTGGGGTACTTCCGCAACATAGGCTTCGTCTTCCTTGCTCCAATAAATAATTACTTCGTACTTCATCATTTGCCACCTAGTTTTTCTTCGAGAATCATGGCCCGGACTTGCTTGACTTGGTAAGGTTTAGCCTGTGCGCCCGCTCTTTGGAGATTCAGCTTAGCACCAACGCCGTCTTTGCGAAAGATATGATGGCTGCCGTTCACCCGCTTGTCAAAGCCCAGGCTTTCGAGCAAATGGCACAGGTCATCGAACCGGATGGAGGCATCGGCAACCCCGCTCAAAACGCGACGAAGGACTTGCTGAGAGGCCACCACCATATCTTACCAATTCGCCATACAATGGAAGACTCGAAAACGTCTATTCGGATAGCCGCACGCATTGGGCGCATCGTGCCAGCATGGCGCGTCCCTATGTTTTATTGGCTTTTTTGCCTGATTTCTCCAAGATAGCCGCCAACCGCACAATATGACTCTCTTCAATTCAGCCATGCCGCCAAGCGGCCAACTGCTGAACAGCAAACAACTTAAGCCTGAATTGCATTGCGATTTGGCCAAGTGGTCAGCCTGGCCAAGTGGTCTGGCCAAGTGGTCAGCCTGAATAGTCCCTGTGCATTTTATGCCAAGTGGCCAAGTGGTCGCCAAGTGGTCAGCCTGAATAGTCCCTGTGCATTTTAT
>JBKJUN010000963.1:0-4747 GCA_046590555.1 Bryobacter sp.
CTGTCGAATCGACTGCGGAAGGGGTGGCGCGGATGAAATGGTTGTACAGCCTGCGCAAGTTCATGCCCTACCTGACTGGCTTCGTGGGGCTCTATATGGGTAATGCGGCGATGGCGCTGCCAGACTTTGAGGAGGTTAACCAGAACGACGCTTTTATCATGTGCCTCAAGGGGGAAGCGCTCGAGAAGCTTGGCCGTAAAGGTGAAGCCATGAAACTCTACAAGAAAGCTGGTGCCAACCGCGGCCACAACCCACCTGCTGCCTGTGCGGTGCCGCTGGCAAAGGAAAAACTGGGATGACCAGACGAAGCTTTGCTCTGCTGCTCGCAGCTCCTGGAGATGACTGGCAGAGCGCTTTCGACGGCAAGACCTTCGCTGGGTGGCGAGATCCTTCAAAGCTAGAGCCTCCGGGGGATAGCTGGAAAATTGTAGATGGCTGCCTCGCTACCAATCCGAATCCAGGCATTCTCGAAGATCTCGAATCGGTTGAGGACTACATGGACTTCGAGTTCTCCTTCGATTGGAAGATCGAAGAAGGCGGTAATAGCGGGGTTAAATACTCGATTGCCCAACGTATCTTCTTTGAGAACGAAAAGCCCGGCTGGGATAAGGGCAAGAGAGTTAGCAGCCGCAGCTTTGCGCCGGGGACGCGAGGTCAGCAATATCTGAGCGCTTGTGAGTTTCAACTGATTGAAGATACCCAGCCTTGGGGCCCGATGCAAAAAACGGGGGCGCTCTACGGGTTGGCGGCACCGGACAGAGCAGCCGGGGCGAAGACCGGCCAATGGCATAGTGGCCTGCTCAAGAGACGCGGAATGGATGTCGAACACTGGATCAATGGGAACAAAGTGTTATCGATCCAGCTCGATTCGCCGAAGATCGAAGAAGTACTCAAGAAAAACCCGGAGCGGCTAGATGCGTATAAGTCCAGCCTGAGGCGCCGCAGCACAATCGCACTGCAGAATCACGGCGGGACTCTCGCCTGGTTTCGGAATCTCAAGATCAAGTAATCAGCTGCTGTCGCGGATGACACGGCAGTTGTCGTCTTCTACGGTGACCTCGCCGATTGTGGTGGTGGACTGGTTGAGATATTGCGCCAGAAAGTCTACGACGCGGGCGACATCATTGAAGTTGGTGGCGAGGCCGAGTGAGACTCTAATGGCCCCAGCGCTTTTGTTGTTACCTTGCGAATCCATCAGTTTCACGAAATTCGGGAGGTTCAAATCGGCACCGAGGGAAAGGCCGGCGCGAAGGTCTGCTTCGGTGAGGCACTCGGCTGTTTCATTGGCTCCGGGGTTGCAGAAACATCCGGTGCGGAGCGAGATTCCAGCCTGGCCGGCGAGTTCTTCGACGCGGCGGTAGTCCAGACGGGAACCCTGCGGATCATAGAGATTGAAGGTGATAGTGCCACCACGCGCCTGAGTATCGCGAGGGCCGTGCAGTTTGACAAAAGGCTGGCCGTTTGAGTGGGTGAATCCCTGCAACTGATCGAGGAGAAAACCGGTGAGGCACTCTATGCGCGTCTGTATTGTGTCGATGCCAATCGAGTTGAGATGAGCGAGACCGATCTCGACAGCGGGGATCGAGAGGTAGTTAATCGTGCCGTCTTCAAAGGCAGCTTCCCCTTGAGAGAGGATGTGCGATTGCGCCTGGCCCGTTGTGAAGTTTACGGTGCCACCAGCGAACCACGGTCGCTCGAGAATCGCCATGGCGTCTTTGTGAATCAGTAATGCGCCGAGACCGGCCGGGTAGCCAAACATCTTGTAGAAAGAGATGCTGACAAAATCGGGCTGCACCTCGGTGAGGTTGAGATTGTTGGTGGGGACGAAGGCAGCCGCGTCGAGGAGGACGCGCCAGCCTGCGGCTTTGGCTTTGGCAATCCAATCGAGTGAGTGCTTGACGCCGCTGTAGTTGGATTGCGCGGGGTAAGCGAAAAGGTTGTGTTGCCTTTTGTCGATGCTACTGAGGTTTTGTTCTAGAGCTTCTTTGTCGATTCGCAGGTCGGGATAGCTGAGCGGAGAATAGTCAACCGATGCCCCACGGCTGCGGGCAAATTCGCGGATACCGTTGACCGAATTGTGATTATCAAAAGTGGCGAGAAAGCGGCTTCCCTTAATGAATGGGAAGGACTCACCGGTTAGCTTCAGCGCGCCTGAAGCGTTGAGAGTGAAGACGAGGTGGTAGTTGTTCTGTGCGTTGAAATAGTCGAGGGTGGTGCGGCGGGTTCGCTCCACCAGATCGGTCATGGCGATCGAAGAGGGGTTTGCAGAATGGGGATTACCAAAGACGTTATTGCGGAGCAAATCGAAGTGTTTGGCGACTTGCGAATCAGCGTAGAGCGCGGCCCCGGTGTAATCGACATAGACTTGGCTTGACTGGTCGAGCCTGCCGTATTCGGATTGCCGCATCTGGTCGAGGATTTGAGTCTGCGCATATTGCGGATAGCGGCTGAGAAAGGCCGCGATTCGTGGATCACCGTTCACCTTTCCAGTATCCCCTGCATTGTGTTGAGTCTTGCGAAGTGATAGAAATTGTAGGGTGAAATGGCTTATTTTCGTCCTGATCTCGAGCTGTGCCCTGGCGCAGAGGGCTCCGCTGTTCAAAGACGAAATTCTCCCGGTGCTTGAGAAGAGTTGCGTCAGTTGTCATAGCCCCGAGCGGAAGATGGGTGGGCTTGATCTTTCCACCTTTGCGGGATTGATGGCAGGCGGGGCGAGTGGGCCCGCCGTCGCACCAGGCAAACCCGAGCGTAGCCTGATGTGGATGATGATTGATTCCGGTCGTATGCCGATGGGCGGCAAACTGGGGGCGGCCAATAAACAGTTGATTCGTGCCTATCTGGAACATGGACGCTTTCCGCAAGATGAGCTGGATCAGGCGCAACAAGCGCGCGAGTTAGCTCGCATTACGCCGGAGGCCAGGCGCTGGTGGTCTTTCCAAGTCCCACAAAAGGCTTCGATTCCTGACGTGAAGCGTCGCGATCTTATTCGCACGCCGATTGACGCTTTTGTTGAGGCAAAGCTTGAGGCAAAGGGCTGGACCATGCAGGCCGAAGCTGGTAAGGTGACCCAACTGCGCCGCCTCTATTTTGATCTCACTGGCCTTGCGCCTACAGCGAGCGAAGCGAAGGCGTTCATTGAAGATCGAGCACCGAATGCTTATGAGAAGTTGGTGGACCGACTACTGGCTTCAGAACACTATGGCGAGCACTGGGGGCGGCACTGGCTGGATCTGGCTGGCTACTCTGATACCCGAGGTGACGCAGGAGACGGCGAGCGTGAGGCGCTGTGGAAGTATCGCGATTATGTGATTCGCGCTTTCAACACAAACAAGCCGGTCAACCGTTTTCTGCTTGAGCAATTTGCTGGCGATCAGCTGGTCAATTTCAAGCCTGGCTCCACTCCGACAGCCGACCAGCTTGAGGCAATCACCGCAACTGGCTTTCTGCGGACTGTAGCGGACATCACGGACAACCAGACGATTTATGAAGTCGACAAGTATTTCGATGCGCTGCAGAAGACCGTCGAGACGAGCCTGTCGACCGTGATGGGCTTGTCGGTGGGTTGTGCGCGCTGCCATGACCACAAGTTTGATCCGCTTTTGCAGCGGGATTATTACAAGCTCACGGCCGTCTATCAATCGGTTTGGGACCCGGAGAACTGGCTCGCGGCTAACCTCGGCTTTGGCCCCTGGCCGAGCAGGATGGTGCTGGACATGCCACAAGGGCAACGTGATGCCTGGATTGCGGATGTCACGAGCAATGATGCCAAGACAATTCGACGCCTTGAGGATCTGCTTGAAGCTTCGTATCAGCGCTTTCGGGCTGAGTTGAGGATGGGCCGGGAGCTGAGTCAGGCTCGCAGGCTTGAGTTGCGTAAGTTGATCGAAGACGATCCCGATCTCGAAATCGACCGCAGTGTTCCGAGAGATTTGATGACCGATCTAGAGATGGACGAGCGCTTCGCGGAGCTGAAGCAGTGGAAAGACGAAGTCATCTCGAAGAAAGCCGCTCGCAGGAAAAAGCAGAGCACGGTCGAGCCGAACTATATCGAAGCGGCGTGGGATGTTTCCAAAACTCCTTCTCCCACTTATGTTTTGACGCGGGGGAACTATCTGGCCCCTGGGGCAAAGGTGGCACCTGGGCTGCCTGCAGTACTCGATAACCCCACCAAGCCTTTTATCTTCCCTGATCCGAAGCAACACCCGGAATGGAATCACACAGGACGCCGGCTGACCTTGGCCAACTGGATGGTCTCGAAAGAGAATCCGCTGACGGCTCGGGTCTTTGTGAATCGTGTCTGGCAATTTCATTTTGGTGAGGGCATCGTTCGTAGCGTCGATGATTTTGGAGTGCAGGGCGAGAAGCCTTCACATCCCGAGCTGCTCGATACCCTTGCCGTCACTTTTCAGGAACACAACTGGGATCTCAAGTGGCTGACCAAGCAGATCGTGATGTCGCAGGTTTATCGTCAGGATTCAACTGAGAAAGCGGAAGCACTGAAGCTGGACCCATCCAATCACTTGCTGTGGCGAAAAGCGCCTTTGCGCATAGAAGCAGAAACAATCCGCGATTCGATGCTTGCTGTGAGCGGGTTACTGGATAAGAAAATGTACGGCAAGCCTGAACCGTTGAAGCGTGGGGCGGACGGCCAGTGGCTTGAAGACGAGGAGAAAGGCAACGCACGCCGGCGCAGCCTTTACTTGAAGCAATCTCGCACCAGGCCGGTAGCCTTCCTACATGCGTTTGA
>JBKJUN010000037.1:0-1815 GCA_046590555.1 Bryobacter sp.
ATGTCATGCATGTTGTGGATCGATTTGCCCTCACGGTCTTTTCCGGCGAAGCCCTGGTAGCCATCGTCTGGAGGCACGCCGTGTTCAGCCGACCCTTGCTCATCGTTGGCCACAATCCATTTGCGCCCGGTCTTGGCGGATTCTCGCCGCCATTGGAGGGTTCGCTGGTTCACCTGATCCCAGTGCATCTGCAGCGAGGCACCCGTCAAAACCGATTGCTCGCCGACAAGTTTTGAATAGACGCGATCCTGCCAGGGCGGGAAGGTATGGACTACAGTGTGATGATGATACGGATCGGTATCGCGAATAAACTTGGCCATGTCTCGCTGCTCTTCAGGAGACTGCGTGTTCTCTTCTCCAAGATTCCAGTTGAGAGCCAACTGATAGCCGAAGCGTGCGATCAATTCACGCAGATAGAGCATGCGCTCTGGGCCGAGCCGGCCACCATCCATCGCAGCGGGGACGTTGCCTTTGCGAGCCTCGGAGCCGATGCGGTCGTCATCGTTTTCTTGTTCTTGAAGCTTGAAGTGCAGGTAAAGCCCCTTGGCCTGGGCATGGTCAAAAACGATTTGCCATTGATCGAGTTTTGAGACGTCCATGCGCAGCTTGGCGGCAGGCGAATCCTGGGGCGCGGAGGCATGCGGCCAGACATTGTCGCCATCACCGCCTGCGGCATAAGTGAGGAAAGAGATGGAATTTAGGCCCTTCGAAGAGAGGTAGTTCAGGGCACCGATCAAGCCCTTACCTTTGCCATCTTTCCAGGTTGGATCTCCTGTCTTCCAATCCCCGATGTGGGGGGCGTATTTTTTGAGGGGCACCTTACGCGTGATCGTTCCATCGAAGTCTTCGTAGGCGAGTAGCGTTTCTGGCGAGTCTGTTCCGGCCTTGAGAAAGTATTCGTTATTCCCGGC
The DNA here is from genome assembly GCA_046590555.1 of Bryobacter sp. GTDB lineage: Bacteria > Acidobacteriota > Terriglobia > Bryobacterales > Bryobacteraceae > Bryobacter. The sequence continues at coordinate 912 of JBKJUN010000037.1, forward strand.
GAAACGCAGGTAATGCTCGCCAACGTAATCGAGCCTGCCTTTGGCACGGAAGTCTACACCTTGCTTGTCGGAGGTGCCAATCTTGAGTGAACCAGTATCGCCATGAACTCCTGCGACGGGAGTGCCCGATGCATTGTCAGTAACCGCGACGTGAGGGCCCTTGATCATCGAAGCTTTGTAGGTCCATTCGCCGGTCTTGTCAGGGGCAAAGTGAACCCTCCATTGATTTCCGGCAGTGGCAGAAGTCGCTCCTGCGTTGCCATCGGCCGCGAAGTATCCAGGCACACGATAAATGGGGCTCCCTGATTTGTGCGTGAAGGTGACATCAAGCCTATAGTCAGTGAAGGGGTTTTCCGCGCCGTCTTCCGCAGCCTGCGGGCCGGCCCAGGTGAGAGTTAGTTTGTGCCAGAGCTTGCGCTCGCCGGTGACACTCGCCGGGGCGGCCAGTGCGGGTAGAGTGATCACCGCGAAGAGTGCGGCACAGAAAATAGAGTGTTTCATTTATGCTCCTGGGCAACCTTGTAAAGCTGGCTGCGAAATCCTGACGAGATATCAGTCAAAAATATGGCTGCGTCAGAAGGTCGGCCTTCTGCGATCGCCTGGTACAACCGTTCATGTTTCAGATACTGCAGGCGAAGGTCGATCGTGGCATTACGCAGGCCGCAGGCGAAGAGGCAACCAACCACGGTCATCAGAGCCCGGGCTGCCGATGGGTTGCCAGCAAGATCCCACAGGCACCGATGGAAATCCAGATCTTCAGCAAAAAACCTGGTAAAGCTGCCGGATTCTGAAGCTTCGCGCAAACGTTTCAAATGCCGGCGAAGTTCTGTGAGCCCGGCCTCAGTGCGGCGGCATGCAGCCCATTCCATGACCTTCGGTTCAAGCCAATCGCGCAACTCGCACA
>JBKJUN010000048.1:0-3820 GCA_046590555.1 Bryobacter sp.
AAAATCGAACGATATCCCCCTCCTTCTTTTTGGGAAGGCGTGGCTTCGAGTCGACTACCACCTCTACGAACAAAACATTGAAGTCAAGAAGACCGTCCGTGTCGAGGAGAACGGCCCCGAGCGTACCCTCTACTACTTGACCGCCGTTGGCCTCGCCTACCTCTGCATCGGCCTCTTTGTCTACTTCAGGCGGGAAAGCGCACCCAAGGCCCGGCATTTCTTCCTCCTCTGTCTCTGTTCTTTCATCTACTCCTGCTTCCACTACACCGGCAAGCTCAACACTTTCGACAAAGTCATCTATTGGGGCAACATCATCGCCGGCTTTCTCGCCCCGGCTCTCTTCCTCCACTTCTGCCTCACCTTTCCAGATACTCCGCGCCGTCTCAAAGGTTTCTTCCGCCAGGCCATCCTCTACGTGCCTGCCCTCGCTCTCATTGCCACCTACATTCTTGTCTCCATGGGTATCCTCCGCTTCGAGCTTTCCCTACCCGAAGTCCGCTGGTACCTCGATCGTATCTGGCTCCCCTTCCTGAGCCTCAACTACCTCCTCGGTGCTGCCGTCCTCGCCTACAAACACAGGCGCGTGGACGACTCTATCCTTCGTCAGCAAATGAAGTGGCTCCGCAACGGTGCCGTCCTCGGCATCCTCCCCTTCACCCTGCTTTACGTCATCCCCTTCACCCTGGGCGTTACTCCTAACGCCATCATGAAATTCGCGGTCCTCAGCCTGCCGCTCATCCCCATCACCTGGGCTTACGCGATCCTCCGCTACCGCCTCATGGACGTCGATGTCATCTTCCAGCAAGGCTATGTCTACACCCTGGCCGCACTTGCTGTTCTCGGAATTTTCTATGGCCTTCTCTTCAGCTTCGGCCGCGTCGATGAGATTCCGCCCGCCGCTGTAGTCGTCCTGATCCTCATCGCCACCTTCATCTTTCAACCCATCCGCAACTGGCTTCAGGAAAATCTGGATCGCTATGTCTTCTATCGGGAATCCTACGATTACCGCCGCACCCTCCTCGACTTCGCCCGTGAGCTCTCCAGCGAGAACGACCTCGAAGAATCGCTCCATGGTGTAGCCTCGCGTCTCCTCCACACCCTCAACGTCCAGCACGTTGCCTTCTTCCTGAGCGACGAAGATCGCGATGCTCACTTTGACCTCGCCCTCGTCCACGGTGCCCGCAATCACCCCGTCCCTTCCTATCTCGACTTGGGCTTCCTTACTGAAGCCATAGGCAAACCCTACCTCTTTTTCGAGCGCACCAAACTCAACCCCGATTACCTCTTCGGTTCCTACTCGGCTGCAACCCGTCAAACCATCAACGAGCTCGATCTCACCTACTACGTCCCCTGCACTGTCCGCGGCCAGACCATCGCCTTCCTCGGCGTCAGCCGGACCACCAAGGGCGACTTCTTGACTTCCGACGATCTTGAACTCCTCGTCACTCTTAGCAACAGCGTTGGCATCACCGTCGATAATGCCCGTCTCTACCGCAGCCTCCAGCGCAAGGTCGAAGAGAACGAACGCCTCAAGGAATTCAGCGAAAACATTGTCGAATCGATCAACGTCGGCATCCTCGCCGTAGATCTCGATGGCCGCGTCGAAAGCTGGAACTCCCAGCTCGAACGTCTCATCGGCGTCACCCGCCAGGTCGCCGTCGGCAAACACCTCCAGCAGGTCCTCCCGCCAGAACTTGTCCTCACCCTCGCCGAACGTCAGCGGGAACCTGGCATCCAGCATGTTTATAAAGCCAGGTTCGGCCTCCGCATTCTCGTCAACATTGCCATTGCGCCCCTTTTCTCGAAAGACCAGACCCAGATCGGCCGCCTCATCATTTTCGACGACGTTACCGAACGTGCAGACCTCGAGAGCCGTCTCGTCCAGGCTGACAAACTCAGTTCCATCGGCCTCCTCGCCGCCGGTGTCGCACACGAGGTAAATACTCCACTGGCGGTAATTTCAACTTATGCCCAGATGCTCGCCAAGCGTGTTGGCGATGACGAACAAAAATCCGCTATGCTCGATAAGATCGCCAAGCAAACCTTCCGTGCCTCCGAGATCGTCAACTCGCTACTGAACTTCTCGCGCACCTCCACTCTCGACTGGTCCGAGATCGGCCTCAACCGGGTTATTCGCGATACCGCCAGTCTCATCGAACACCAACTCCAGACCGCCCGCGTCACTGTTGCGCTCAATCTCGATGAATCCCTCGGCCCCATCAAGGGCAACCAGGGCAAGCTCCAACAGATCTTCCTCAATCTCTTCCTCAATGCTCGCGACGCCATGGAGTCCCTGCCCAATCGTAGTGGCGTTCTCACTGTCCGCACCTGGTCTGATGGAGACCTTGTTCATGTCGAAGTCGCCGACACCGGCGCTGGTATTTCCCCAGATCACGTAGATCGTATCTTCGATCCCTTCTTCACCACCAAGGGTGCCAAAAAAGGCACCGGCCTCGGCCTCAGTGTGACTTACGGCATCGTGCAAGAACACGGCGGCGGCATTGATGTCTCAAGCACCCCAGGGGCGGGCACCCGCTTCCTACTCGACTTCCCTCTGATCAAGAAACCCGTCCATGCCTGATTTGCTCAAACCAGACCAACCTACATCCCCGGGCCATAAGGGCCATATCCTCGTCATCGACGACGAAGCCGATATCCGCGAAAGCCTCGAGTTTCTCCTCACCGGTGAAGGCTTCCGCGTCGACCTCGCCACCCGCGCCGTCGAAGGCCTCGAAACCCTCGCTCGCGGTAGCTACGATCTCATCCTCCTTGATCTCATGATGCCCGATCTCACTGGCATTGAAACCCTCGCCGAGATCCGCAAGAAGGACAAAACCACCCCGGTCTTCCTCATCACTGCATATGGCTCGATCGACGTCGCCGTCGAGGCCCTCAAAGCCGGTGCCAACGATTATTTCTCCAAGCCCTGGGACAACGAAAAGCTGCTTATCGAGATCGAGCGCATGATCGCTCAAAGCCACCTCCTGCGCGAAAACGTCGAACTCAAACGCGCCCTCAAACAACGCTACAGCTTCGCTAACATCGTTGGCAAAAGCGAGCGTATGCTCAAGCTCCTTGATATGGTCGCCCAGGTTGCCCCTAGTCGCGCCAACGTCCTCATCAGTGGTGAAGCCGGCACCGGTCGCGAGCTGATCGCCAAGTCGATCCATGCCAATTCCGCCCGCGCCGAGCGTGCTTTCATCACCGTTAATTCCAGCTCGATGCCCCCCGACGTACTGGAAAATGCCCTCTTTTCCTCAAAGAAACCTTACCTCGAACTGGCCAACGGCGGCACCCTCTTCTTTGACGAGGTCACTGCCCTCACCCTTGACATGCAGGCCGCGCTCCTGCGTGCAATTCAGGAACGCGAATTCATCTCGCCCTCCTCCGGCAATGTCATTCCTCTCGATATTAGAGTCTTTGCCGCTACCTCCGGTGAACTCCGCAAGTCGGTTGAAGATGGCAAATTTCGTGACGATCTCTACTACCGCCTCAATGTCGTAAATCTCGCCATCCCCGCACTTCGCGAACGCAAAGAAGACATCCCGCTCCTGATCGAGCACTTCGCAAATGTCTATTCGCGTGAGAACGGCAAACTGCTTGCCCCCTCTGGCAAGAGCGAACTCCGCTTCGACAGCGAAGCCCTTCAGATCCTGATGGATCATGCCTGGCCCGGCAACGTCCGCGAACTCGAGAACGTAGTCGAGCGCGCCGTAGTTCTCGCCAGCGAAGCCGAGGTCAATGCCAGTCTCCTCCCCGAGCATCTCCTGCAGGCAGGCGGAGTCCGCATTCGCAAGGACGATTCCGAAGCTCTCCCCGC
>JBKJUN010000279.1:0-3925 GCA_046590555.1 Bryobacter sp.
TGACTGCACGCGCCGGAGTTGGAGATCAAAAACTCTACTTCGGATTTCAGGCGGTTTGGGAAGATTTCGACAATGACGGCTGGCCCGACCTGTTTGTAGGCAACGACTCGAATCCTAACTATCTGTACCGCAATAAAGGCGATGGCACTTTTGAAGAGATTGGAGTAACGGCGGGCGTGGCGTATACCGCCGATGGCAAAGAGATGTCGAGCATGGGGGTGGCAGTTGCCGACTATGACCATGACGGATGGATGGATTTGGTGGTGACTACATTTGCCGGGGACAATTATGTGCTTTTCCACAACGACGGGAAAGGGATGTTTTCGGATCTTTCTTTTCCGGCCGGAGTGGGCGAACCTACGATCCCGTATCTGGGTTGGGCGACGGCATTCTTCGATGCCGATAATGATGGCCACCCGGATCTGTTCTTTGCCAATGGGCACGTGTATCCGGAAGTAGACGGCAAGCTCAAGGAGACCTACCGCCAGCCGCTGCAATTGTTGCGGAACCTGGGTAAAGGCAAGTTCTCGGATTACTCCGCCGAGGCTGGTTTGCGCGCATTGAAGCCCGTTTCGGCTCGAGGCGGGGCTTATGCGGATTTTGATAACGACGGTGATATCGACATCGTTGTGTCTGTGATGGATGCGGCGCCGATGCTGCTGCGCAATGAAACGAGTCGAAGGAACCCGGCCACACAGTGGGTGCGATTGAGGCTGGAAGGTTCAGCAACTAACCGTGGTGGAATCGGGGCGCGGGTTAAGTTGAGCGCGGGCGGAATTGTGCAAACTGCCTCGGTTCGGGCAGGTGAGAGTTATCTTTCCTGCAATGACCCGAGGCTGCATTTTGGGCTGGGCGTGGAGACTTCGGCAGACGTGGAAGTAACCTGGCCGTCTGGTGTTCGGAGCAGCCATCCTGGGTTGGCGGCGGGCCGGGAACATGTGATTCAAGAGCCAGCCCAAAAAAATAAGCTTCCGAAACAAAAGCCTTGAAAAAATTTTCCGTCCTGTTATGATTTTCAAGTAGCATCGCTAATTGAAAAATACTAGGAGTCTCTCATGCCAAGATTTGCATGCCTGTTCGTTGTAGCTGCACTAGGCTCGCTATACGGCCAAGGGACCACTCTCGGTTCTGTTGTCGGCAACGTAACTGATCCATCTGGCGCTGCGGTGCCAGGCGCCAAAGTTTTGGTCAAGAACACACAAACAGGAGTTCCCCGAGAGCTCAGCACCAATGGGGATGGCTTTTTCCAGGCGCTTTCGCTCATTCCTGGAATTTACAGCGTGGAGGTGACGGCTCCCAATTTCACGAGGCAAATACAGGAGAAGCTGAAGCTGGAAGTTGCGGGGTCGATCTCGCTGAACTTCAGGCTCAGCGTTGGCCAAGTGAGTGAATCGATTCGCGTGGAAGCCGAGGGTGAGCAACTGAAAGCGACCGACGGCGTGATTTCGACCACTATCGACAACACAAAAGTTATCGAACTCCCACTAAATGGCCGTAATTTCAACAATCTCATCCGATTGACGCCAGGGGCGACGCGCGGCACCAATGCCGGCGGCCCAACGCTGAATGCGACTACGTTCGCCGTTGCCGGTAGCCGGAGCGACAACTCGAACTACACGCTTGACGGTACTTACAACAATGGAACGTTCTTCAAGACAGCCGCCATCGCGCCATCGATCGATGCGATTTCGGAGTTCAAAATCCAGTCGAACATGTCGGCTAAGTTTGGTGCCGCGGCTGGGGCGAATATTGCGGTGTCGATTCGTTCCGGCACCAACGATTACCATGTGTCGGCGTATGAGTTCTTGAGGAATTCCAAGCTGGACGCGCGCGACTACTTTGCCGCCCGGAGGCCTCCATTCAAGTTCAATCAGTACGGCTTTACGCTGGGCGGACCCTTGTCGATCCCGAAGTTGTACGAAGGCAAGAACAAGACGTTCTTCTTCTTCAACTACGAGGCGTTTCGTCAACGGCGCGGCGTGACACAACTCGGCACGATCCCAAATGCGGCGTGGAAGAATGGCGACCTGTCGAGAAATCTGGACGGGCAGGCGGCGCTGCCGGCATTGTTCGATCCGTATACGGAGCGGCGGACGGGCGTAAATGCGCTAGGTCAGCCAATTTATGAACGCGATGCATTTGCCAATAATCAGCTTCCGGTATCGCGGCAACCTGCCTACGTGAAGGCCTATATGGGCCTGTGGTTTCCAGGCAGCCTGGGCCTGATCCCCGGCGTGAACAACAGCAATTTCATCAATGGCACGAATCAGGCCAGAGACGACAATCAACTGCATACACGCATCGACCACAAGATCTCTGACAAGAATAATTTCTTCGGAAGATTTTCGTGGACGGATGCCTTCCAGTCGAGCCCTCAGAACCTGCCGAACGCCAGTCAGGCGACATTTAATAAGTACGTTGGCTTAACTCTCAGTGATACCCATATCTTCAATCCGACGACGGTGCTGGATATTCGCTTTGGCTATCTTCGCGCGAATCTCGGGCAGGGCCCGATCCACAAATTTATCGACACCTATCGTCAGAATGGTCTTCAGAATGTGCCGACGAATTTTCGTAACTTCGATTTTCCGGTGAATTTTAATATTGAGGGTGTCACTGGGCCTGGTAACGGAAATTTGGTGAACGGGCCCGATTTTACCTATCAAGGTTCGTTGGCGCTGACCAAAGTCGTCGGTAAACAGACAATTGCTTTTGGCTACGACTACACTCAATTGCGCATTATTCACGATTCGGTGTTTTTGAATTTCAACTTCAACAACGTGGCAACTTCGGATCCGCAGAATGTGTCGCGGACAGGGCATCCCTTTGCGAGTTTCCTGCTGGGTTTGAACAACGGCGGCGGGCGCATTACGGGAGAGGCTGATCTCGATGTAGCCCAGAAGTTGCATCACTTGTGGGTGCAAGACGATATTCGCCTGACCAGCAAATTGACCATCAATCTGGGGCTGCGCTGGGAATACAATGAGTGGCCTCACCATCGCCGTGGTCGCATGGGAGGCTTCGATTCCATAGGCGGCAATTTCTACTGGGCAAGCAAGAATCCGATTACCGGGGCGCCGGCGAATATCCGGGAGACGATCGCGGAACCTCGATACAGAAATTTTGCACCGAGAATTGGTTTTGCTTATCGCTTCATGCCAAAGACGGTTATTCGCGGTGCCTACGGCATGTTCTTCAATCCGCCAGCGGGTTGGGAATGGTCGACGGGCCGCGGCAACTGGCCCTTCTCTCTATCTGACAACCTGACAGGCATCAATATTGCGGGAGCGACTCCGACGCGGGCGGATCAGTTCTTCGGGTCATTCGATCCGGCGAAAGTAGCTCCGTCTGCGCAGCACACGATTGCACGCGATCTAAAGACCCCCTACATGCAGAACTGGAATATCGGCGTCGAACACCAATTGACGCAGACCCTGCTGCTGGACGTGAACTATCAGGGGGCGAAGGGAACTCACTTGTCGAGCTTCTTGAGCACGAACGATCCGACGCCGGGGCCTGGCGATCCGAATCCAAGACGGCCGTTTCCGGCGGCGGGAGCATTCAGCGAACTAAAGACAATAGGCACGTCACGTTATCACGCGCTGACGGCCAAGGCCGAACAAAGGCTGTCCAGGGGCTTGTCCTTCGTAGCTTCCTACGCCTACCAGAAGAACATAGATCTTAGTTCTGAGTTCGGCGGATCGTCTCCGCAAAACAATAAGAACATCCGGGCCGATCTGGCTCCGTCGGGCTTTGACCAGACGCATGTGTTCAATACGGGATACAGCTACACGATGCCTGGAGAAAAGATGAAATCGCCGGCACGATTCCTGATCGGAGGGTGGCAGACCACGGGCATTTGGACGCTGGAGACAGGCCGTCCGTTTAACATTACTCTGCCTTTTGACAACGCGAATGTGGGTGC
>JBKJUN010000352.1:0-9096 GCA_046590555.1 Bryobacter sp.
CTGCTCATTGCCGCCAAGCTTGCCGCGCATCGACTCCAAGTCACGTAAGCTCTGCGAGAAATTCCTCTCTACGCTGCGCACCTCTCCGGCATTCGGCAGGCTCGGCTGATTCTGACCCGTATTGATAGCACCGTTGTCGCGGAACGGGCTGCTGCCACCACCACCACGCATTTCGTTCTGACGGCCTTCCTGCCCACGGCCACCACCTTGTTGCCCAGGCTGCTGCCCTTGCCCAGGCTGCTGCCCTTGCCCAGGCTGCTGGCTTCCAGCTTGCTGGCCCTGACCTTGGCCCTGCTGCTGGCCTTGGCCGCCTTGCTGTCCACCCTTTTGGCCTTGCTGCCCTGGTCCAGGCTGCTCGCCCTTCTGCTGACCCTGGCCCTTTTGCTGTCCACCTTGTTGTTGCCCACCCTGCTGTTGCTGTTGGCGAGTCAATTCAGCCACCTGCTGCCGCAATTGCTCCACTTGCGCCAGTGCACGCTCGGTCGGGTCCGCTTTATTGCCACCCGGCGTAGCCATCTTCTCGGCTTCTTTCACCTTATCGCGCAAGTTATCGAGAGCCTTCGAAATCTCGCGCTCACGGCCAGACATGTACTGTCCGTAGCCTCGGCGAATGTACTCACTCATCATCTTCATCTTCAGGTTGAGGTCTTCTTTTTGAGCTTCCCCCAAACCTTCCTGAAGTTTTGCCGATGCACTTCGCTGCGAACTTCGCAATTGCCGTGCCGCATCCTGCAAGTCTTTCTCAAGCTTCTGGTAATCCTCCATCAGCTTCGCTTTCTCATTTGCCAGCCGATTCGCGGTTTGAGGATCCTGTCCCTCGCGGAAGGAATCCGTCTTTGCCCCAGGATTCTTGTTGTCACCCTGACCATACTGCTGACGCATCTTCTTCTCAAATTCGCGCTGCCGGTCGGCAATCTCATCGCTACGCTTGGAGAGATCTCCCAACTGCTGTTCGCGTCCTTGCTTCTCCATGTCACGCAACATGTTTTTGGCTTCGTTCAGCCGTTCTGCGGCCCGGCGAGTCTCGCCTTCACTCTGCTGTCCATTCTGCTGATTGGAGGAAGCCCGACGCATGTCGTTCGCCGCTTCTTTCAATTGCTCCATCGCCTTGTCGACGCGTGGATCGCGATTCAGCTTGCTCTGTTGACGGTTCTGCTGCTGCCCACCCGAAGAAGAAGCAGAAGACTGTTGCCCACCCTGCTGCTGCCCTTGTTGATTCTGCTGTTGCTGTCCTTGTTGCTGCTGATTCTTCTGCAAGCGCTCGAGTTCGGCCTGCAGCTTCTCGGTCTCACGCCGCAGCATTTCCTGCTGCCAGCGCTGCTCGGAATTCTGCTGGTTCTGTTTGGCTCCGTTGGCCAATTCCTGCTGCCGCTTGGCAAGCTCTTCCAACTTGCGCATCGCCTCGTCTACTTCTTTCTGCTTCTGCTCGGCGCTCATCTGCTGGCCAGTCTCGTACTGGTTCTTCTCGGTGTCGAGTTCGAGATCAAGCAGGCTCTCGAGATCCCGTTGCATCCCGCCGCCACCGCCGCCACCCTGCTGGCCCATGGCTACTTCAATCTCTTTACGGCGTGCTTCTGCCCGCTGTAAATACTGCAAGGCCTTCTGCTCATGCGGTAGCGCGTCCTTGAATTTCTGACTCCGCAAGGCTTCCACTGCAGGCGTCATCGCGTTGGCCGCTTCGGTCATATCCTTGGCCATCGCCTCGATTGTCTCGTTCTGTCCAGCCAACTGCCTAGCCCGAATGCGCTGCACAAAAGTCTGTGCCTGCTGCTTGAGCTTCTCCTGAGTATCACTGAGGAACTTGGCATTCTCCTTCTGTTCTGCTGCAGACTTCTTGCCCTTTCCTTCCTGAAAGGTAGCGCTAATGATTTCCTTCTGGCGTTGCACGATATTACCGCTCTGCTCTTCGCCTCCGCCTCCGCCGCCACCACCCTGTTGCTGACTCTGTTTGAACTCCCGCTCATAAGGCTGAGCTTCAAGGAAGTAAACATCGGTGGTGCTTTCAGCTTTGGCATCGCGGGCCTTGGCATAAAACATCACATTGTCGCCAGGGCTCAACTTGAAATCCTCCAAACTCAGCACATGCGTGCCTTCCGCTGATTTCGTTCCACGCTTCACCGGCAAGCTCACCGTCTGCTCGGCACCACCGTTCACGGAATACATCAGTGTCATCGAGGTCAAACCGAAATCATCGGTCGCCTCAACCTGAAATGCCACTTCCTCAATCGGGCTTACCTTCGCATCCCGCCCCGGCCTTGAAATCTTGATCTCTGGCGGACCTTCCTTGAGCGCCTCAATGAAATAGTCATCCGTCAATCTCACTGCCTTGTCACCCTCTAGCATCGCGAGATGAAAAGCACCATCCTTGAGAATCTTCACCGTCACCAGATGCTTCGTCGGGCTTGCGCTGGTTACTGGAATCTTGGCTCCGCTCTCCATCACCAGTACCGGCTTCTCCAAGGGCTTATTTGTCTCGATCTCAAGATAGGCATCAGTCCCAGTTACTGCCCGCAGGTCCCCACCCGGGTTTTCAACTTCGTCAGGCATACCGGACCACGCCGGAAAATGATAGGTCGTCTTGATCTTTTTTACTCCAGGCAGATCAACAGCCGTCAATGTATATTGCTGACTCTTCAGGCTCCCCGCAACCACGTAATAGTCGACACTGTCAGCCAAACCGGCAAACAGAAAATTCCACTGATCGGTGCTACCGTTCACCGGCATCATCGGCACTTCTTCCCACTTCTGAGCCTTGTGGAAGCGCGCAAAAATCTTCACGCTCGAAGGGCTTAGGCCGGTCACCTTGGCCGTCACCATTTGATCGGCCCTCCGGCGCACCTTCATCGAACCCGGCTCGACACTCAGTTCACGATTGAAAACACTATCCGCCTTCGGAATCCCGCCCCAAAGCAATGCGCTTCCCTGCCCCACCCAACCAGGGCCAGCCAGAATCAACCAGGCCAATACACCAAGACTCACCGCAGCGGTGCCGGCAAAACTCGCCATCCAGGAACTACGCACCAGTTGAGAAGGTTCCACCCTGCGAGCCTGTTCCCAAGCTTGTTCAGCCACCAGAGCCACCATAGGATTCGACAGATCTTTATTCTCAAGACAAGTGATCAGCCGTTGATCGAGCCCCGGCACTTCTTTCTCGACGCGCTGAGCCGCACGGCGACGATTGATCAGCATCACCGGCATCACAATGCCAAAAGTCAGCGCAGCGGCAATGCTCAGGAAAAGAAGCGCACGAGACCAGTTCCAATCCTGCGGCTGCACGTCCAGCCGATAGTTTATGGCAACCAACAACACCGTCATCAGCAGCGCCACGGTGGTCGCAATCGCCGCGCCTTTCAGTACCGCGCCCGCCAGCAGGCGCCGCTTCACGCGTTCCAGATATCGGTTCAGGTACTCAAAGGCCATAACGGTACTCCTTATGCTTTCACTTGCAAATAACGGGCCGAAAGGAAACTCTCAGCCAGAAGCGTAACAAAAGCCAACATTGCCGCCCACCACCAGAAGCCCTGCGGCTCAGGTGCTGGCGTATCCAGACCCGCTGCAAACCCGGCGTTAGCAGCAGAACCCTTGCCCGAATCTTCCCACAATTTCAAATTCTCACGTGCTACCGGGTCCAGCGACGATTCTCGGCGGTCCACATTGACGGCGATTAATTCCTGACGGCCATTCTCACGGCGAACATCATAGAAACCGGTTTCAACCAAACGAAGCGTATTGGCACTGGCTGCTTCTTTCAGGCTCAAGGCACGGTCACCCTTTGGCCCAATCACCTCAACCGAACTTGCCCGTTTTTGATCAGATCGCAACTCAAGATAGGAATCGACCAGATACGAATTTGTGCGATCCTCGACACGCCCCAGATAATCCGCTGTCTGTTCTACAAAGGGAACAAAGCTAGGCTTGACAGGCAGATCATTCGAAACATTGTCGAAGGTCGAGGCAAAAACCAGCACCTTACCTTCACCCATTTTCTTTTCGATCAGCAATGGGCTACCGTCTTCGAGCTTGGCCGCAACTAGTGCGCCCTCTGGGGCCTTTATGCTCACATATTGAAAGAAGCGCACACCTTCGAGACGTCCGGTGCGACGTAGCGAAGGAAAGGTCGGGTCCACATTGGCTGGAGCAAAATACCGCTGCGTCCCTCGCGAGGCCAACTTCGAGCCATTGCTCTCAAATCCTGCCACTGGCACTGTCGGCATTCCGCCTGTCTGTGTACCAGCCGCAATCCAGATAGCACCACCAGCCTCGACATACTTGCGAAGCGTGCCTTCAATGCCTTTGACATTCACACCAGGATCGTTCAAAACTACAAACGCATAATTCGAAAGATTCGCCGTTGCCGCTGCAGCAGCACTCATCTCTTCCACACTAAAGAACGACTGCGCACTTGATTCAAGAGCAGCCTTTAGATACAGCGATGCCCGCGTTGACCGCTGTTCATCAATCAGCAAAACCTTGCGCGGATCAGCCTTCTCCACCGTAAAGTAAAAGCGGTTATCATCCACCAGCGCATCACTGTCCTGAATTTCAACCTCGCCCTTTAGCCAACCATATGGGCCGTCAAGGCCGGTAAACTCAACCGTTGCGCGCCCATTCTCGGGAACCTCAACTGTCTTCGAGCCGAGTGTTTTGCCATTCAACTTCAAAACCACTGTCTTCTTCGCCGCAGGCGCATTAAATGCCGCCACAGTCGCATTGACCTTTGCTTTGGTCAAGTCAGCCTGAGTCTTCGGTGCGTTCACAGTTTCAATTGCATAATTCGGAAGCTTACGCCCAACATCAACGATCTTCAATTCGCTGCCAGTCTCAAGCACCAGATCATTAAACGAAGGCGGCATGGCCGTTTTCTGCGCATCGGTAATGAATGTGATCTTCAGCGGCCGTCCATTAGACCGCGAAGCATCCCTCAGCGCGCGAGCCAGTTCCGCAAAGCTCGACTTCTCGTCCGTTGGCCCAATGCTGTTAATCGCACCGGTCAATTCAGCACGATCCTTTGACACCTGACTCAAGAAACTGACGTGGCTCCCCATGCTCCATATCTGAGCCGTAGCGCCCATCGGCAGCGCCGAGTTCGCCTCAGCCTTGGCCACCGTCAGCCGATCCCCTTCCCGCATTGAAAACGAGTTATCCACCACAATCAGATTGAGAGTGTTTCCCGCATTGAGGATCGCCGGTGGCTTGCTTAAGAATGGCTGTGCAAAAGCAAATGCAATCAACAACAGCAGAAGCAAGCGCAACAACATCAGCAGTTTGTACTTCAGCTTGCGCTGATAAGTAGTGGATTCTGTCCTGCGCTCTAGCAACATTGTGGAGGCAAACTGAACAGGGTCTTGTTTATGCTGCTGCAAAAGATGCAGCCAGACCGGCAATGCAGCACCCACTGCACCAGCAAGCAACCACCAGGGAGATAACAAACCCATTGCGCTTACATCCTCCCTTTCCTGGCTGCCAGATATTCACGCAGCCCGGCATCCAGTGGCTTGTCCGTCGGCATCAGGAAGTAATCCATACCGGCTCCTTGAGCCTTCGAGCGCAATTCTTCAATGTGATTGTTGATCTTCGTCCGGTACTCCGTTTTCAGATACTCCGGGGTAACTTCTACCGCATCACCACTCTCAATATCGATCATCGTAGAAGGCCCGGTAATCGTTGGCTCCAACTCCTGACGATCCAGAATGTGGAAGAGCACCACTTCGTTCTTTTTCCAGCGCAACGGAGCAATCGTTTGAATCACCGTCTCGGGATCAGCGTAAAAATCGGAAACCACAATCACCAGACCCCGCTGGCGAATGTACTCAAGAAACTTTTGAAACGGCTTGGCGAAATCGGTATGTTGGCCAACCTCAGCCTTCTCCACGGCATGCAAAACCTTCTGCAAATGCCCAACGCGCGAAGACGGGGGGATAAACTGCCGAACCTCATCGTCAAACAGAATCAGCCCGGCAGAGTCTCGCTGTTGCACGGCCAGATACACCAGACTTGAAACAAGATAACGGGAGTAGTCCAGCTTGTTCGGGCTCTTGCCATAACTCATCGATTTTGACAAATCGAGCAAAACAGTAACCTTGGTATTCGTCTCACCCTTAAAGCGCTTCAAATACATACGCTCGGTTCGGGCAAACACATTCCAGTCGACATGGCGCAAGTCGTCACCCGGCGAATACATCTGATATTCGGCAAACTCCTGGCTAAAGCCAAAGTTAGGAGACCGGTGCAAGCCATTGACAAAACCCTGCACCACGGTCTTGGCGACCAGGTCAAGGCCGGAAATGGCTGCAAGCACTTGCGGATCGAGGAAGTTCTGTTGCAAGTCCTACTCCTTGGGTACCGGCACGTGTGCAATCAGGCGCTCCAGCAGGCTATCGGGAGTTAACTTGTCGCTCTCGGCCTGGAAGTTAAGCAAAATACGGTGGCGCAAAATCGGGGCGTATAGCTTCTGCACATCCTCGAAGGTGACGTGGTAACGGCCCTTCATGAGTGCTCGAGCTTTCGAGGCAAGAACCAGATTCTGAATACCGCGAACGCTGGCTCCAAAGTTCACGTACTTCTTCACAAAGTCAGGTGCCGATGAGTCGCTGTGACGCGAAGCCCTCACCAAGGCAACCGCATAGCGGGCTACGCTATCGGCAATGGGCACCATACGAACAAGCGTTTGGAATCCCAGCATCTCCTCGGCCGTTGTGATCGCCTCAGCCTTGCCAGTAGTTGTCTTGGTCGTCATGCTGATGACCTTCAACTCTTCTTCAGCGCTCAGGTAGTCAAGAATCGTGTTGAACAGAAAACGGTCAAGCTGCGCTTCAGGCAGCGGGTAGGTACCTTCGAGTTCAATCGGGTTCTGCGTGGCGAGCACAAAGAATGGGCTGGGCAGTTTGTGATGATTCCCGCGAACGGTGACCGTGCGCTCCTGCATCGCCTCAAGCAGGGCGGACTGCGTCTTCGGAGGAGTGCGGTTGATTTCGTCAGCCAGCACGACATTGCCAAAAATCGGACCAGGCACGAAAGTCCAATTGCGACGCCCGGTCGCCTGATCTTCTTCGATAATGTCGGTGCCGGTAATGTCTGAAGGCATCAGGTCAGGCGTGAACTGAATCCGCGTGAACTTCAGCCCCAGACTATCAGCCAGGGTTCGAACGAGCAGCGTTTTCGCTGTTCCGGGCAAACCGGTGATCAGACAATGGCCGCCCACGAAAAGTGCAATCTGCACTTGTTCGAGAACTTCGTCCTGCCCGATGATCACTTTGCGAACTTCTTGGACCAGGGCTTTTTGGACAGTTGAGAAACGGTCGACTAGCGCCTTGATCTCGGTGGTGTCGATAGACGTTTCTAATGGAGTCATGCTCATGAATTAATCCTTGCTGGAATGATTCTCAAGATCGAGTAACAGCTTTTGTGCGGGCTTGAAGCCGGGGGCAAGTTCAAGGGATTGAAAGATTGCTTCCTGCGCTTCTTTGGGTCGCGACAAGGCGACGAGAGTTCTGGCCAAATTGTAGTACGCCCCGGCCGGGTCCACTGGCTTCGAGGCCAATTGGGCTTGAAAGGCCGCAAGCGCGCGGTCAGGCTGCTTGAGATCTAGATAGTATGTGCCGAGCTTTCGATGCAGATCTTCATCGCCAATGGGCGAGATATAGATCAGACGCTTGAGGGCGGCGGCAGCCATCGCCTTGTCACCATTGTCTTCCTCAAGTTGTGCCAATTGCTTCAGACTCTCCGGGTCACGGCCGCTCGCTGTGGCGTACTGACGCAACACTTCGCGAGCTTTAACCTTGTCCCCTTTGGCCGTGTAGGCCTTGGCGAGTACTTCATAACCGCTAGAAAGAATGGCGGTTGCCGGATAGCCTGAGGTCGCTTTCAGACCCTCGGCAATGGCTGTATCCCAATCCTTCTTGGCCAACGCTTTCGTAGCAGCAAGCATGGCAGCGCGGATTTCCTTCAGGTTATCGGCAACTTTGCCAAAACGCGCTCTCATGAAAGCATCCAGTTTGGCGTCAAATTCTTTGGGCGTCAGCTTCAGATGTAGCTGAATCACCTCGGGTGTTGTCTTGCGTTCGGCAAAGCTCAACACCATGGCATTAACTGTATCCTGGCCGTAGGTCTCGACGATCCAGTCCAGCGCCTGCCCGGCTTGAAAATAACTCAATCCAATCTGCATCGGGTCTTTCGGCCGAACGAAGCCACTGTCGAGATCATCGACAGGCAGGAATTTCTTTTCGTTAAGCGCGGTCAGCATCGCAGCCTCAGCCGGGTCACCCCATTCAGGCGAAGCCTGCGTTTCTTCATGTACGCTGATGCCTTCAGTAAACCAGCGCGGCACCAGAAACTTGCTCATCACCAGGATGTAGCTGTGGCTCAATTCATGCCATAGCGTTGAGGCCCAATGATAGTCCCCGCCTTTGCGGGCAGAAGGTGAATCCATGGCCACAACTGGCCCAAAGCTCACACCTGTCGCACCTAGCCCGGGCATGCCCATCGTACGAACGGCGAAGTCTTCGTGATTCGGATAAACTTCCACCTCAAGCGGCACCTTCAGGTGCATCTTGTATTTGGCTTCGTATGTCGTGCGGGCTCGCCTCACTTCTTCTTCAAAGTAAGGTTGCAAGATAGCCGCTTCCTTCTTGTCCAATCGAAGTTCCCCACCCTCAAACTTGTGCGAAACGAAGTTCTTGTAGCTGTCCATCAGCCGCAGCGAATTTACGACTTCACTGGAATCATGCTTGGCGTTGTAGGCCATCTCCAGTTGTTCCCGAGCCTCAACGGGCTTACCAACGCGCATCAGGTTTATGCCCAGTTGTTCGCGCGCATCCCATAGGTCGGGCTTGAGAGCGACAGCCTTCTTGTACAACTCAATGCCTTCTTCATAGCGGCGATTGAGGATGAAGTGATGACCGGCCCAAAACCAGGCCTCACCATATTTGGGATTGATCGCAAGAATCTTGTCGAACTGATCTGTGGGCTGATTCTTAAGCAGCTCAATCGTGCCAAGGATCGCCATCGCATGAAGGCTCTTGGGGTTGATCGCAAGGGCCTTGTTAGCTTCCTCTGCTGACTTCTTCTCGTCTGAGTTCTCAAGAGCAAGCTGCGCGA
>JBKJUN010000361.1:0-5376 GCA_046590555.1 Bryobacter sp.
TCCCGCGCACGAGGCGGGGAGTGGGAATTGATTTTGACTCCGCTTCGGTCTGTTCCGAAGGATTGGCTGGGGGAGTTGAGAGGAAAGGATGTGCTGTGTCTCGCCTCTGGGGGAGGCCAGCAGGCACCGCTACTGGCAGCCATTGGGGCGAGAGTTGTCAGCTTTGACTTGTCGGAAGAACAGCTCTTGAAGGACCGGATGGTGGCGGACCGGGACGCCCTTGAGATGGAATGCATTCGAGGCGATATGGCGGATCTTTCGCAGTTTCGAGATGCAAGCTTTGATTTGATTTTTCACCCTACTTCGAATGTATTTGTTCCCGATGTAGAGGTGGTGTGGCGGCAGTGTTACCGGGTGTTGCGGCCAGGGGGACGTTTGCTGGCAGGATTTCTGAATCCGAGTTTCTTTCTGTTTGACCATGCCGAAGCAGGGGTGAGTGGAAAGTTGATTGCCCAGTACAGGCTGCCCTACTCGGATATTGAACAGAGGGGACAGAGCGAAAAGAGGAAAGAGGAGATTGAAGAGGGAGCGGCGTTTGAGTTTGGACACTCGCTTGAGTTGCAGATCGGTGGGCAGATGAAAGCAGGTTTTATGCTTGCTGGGCTTTATGAAGACTGGTGGGAAGAGGCCGCCACGCCGTTGAACCGGTTGAGTCCAACGACGGTGGCGACACTAGCGCTGAAGGCATAGAAATAGGACCCCAAGCCGGGGTTATCTCAATTTGCCGGAGTGACGGGGCAGGCTTGAGAGAGGTGGTTTGATCTTGAGCCATCGTTGCCGATGCCGTCGAGCATTTCGGCGAAGGTTTGGAGCGGTGCATCCGAGCCGGTCTTGCCAGTCGCTGGGATGGCAACCCAGTTTTCATCGGCACTCAGGGTAAAGCGCGGGTCGGTGGTTTGGGCGGTGTTCGTGTGGCCATTGGGGATGCAGAGTTCCGGATGGTCAAAGGGAGCACGCTGGAATTTAACGCGGTCGTCGGAGAGGCCTTTCATGAAAGCAACGAGCGCAGCTCGATCATTGGCGCTGAGATTGAGCCTTCTGACGTTCGGGCCCAAGCCGCCAGCGGGGAAGTCTCCACCGCGATTGTAGAACTCGACGACTTGTTCAAGAGTGGCTTGCCCCCCGTTGTGGAAGTATGGACCGGTGAATTCGATGTTGCGGAGGCCAGGTGTTTTGAAGGCACCCTGAACATTTGGTGCGTTAGGGTTTCTCGCCAGAGGATTACCGAAACCATCGACACCGCCAAGGCCGAGGTCGGCATCGCGTGGGGAGACGCCGGTGCGGAAGAATCCGGTGTCAGGGCCGGCATTGAGTGGACCGCCGTTGGGTGGGCCGCCGCGACCGCCGTTGTTCAGGAGTGCACCGATCGAGGCAGCGGTGAATTCAGAGCCGCTGTGGCAGGTGTTACATTGGGCGCGACCGCGAAAGAGATTGAGGCCGTTGATCTGTTGTTGGGTCATTGCAGTGGTGTCGCCCGAGGCGAAGCGATCAAAGGGCGAGTCGTCGGAGACCAGCGTAGATTGATATTGCTGGAGGGCAAGGCCGAAGAAGAGGGCGAAATTTGCTTCTGCCTGAGAGAAGCCATCGCGGGCTTCGGGCGATTGCCAGTATTCAGGGGCGAAGGCCGTCTGGACAAGGCTGCCGTATGTGATGGAGGGGTAGAGGCCCTTGGCTGAGGAGTTCACGTATGCGCCAAAGACGCTGTCGTCTGCAGCAACGCGCTGGTTGGCCAGGGGACGCAGGGTGAGCATGCGCTGGGCGAGAGTGGGCCAGGAGAGGCCATCGTAGGACATCTCGATATTGTTGGTTGGAGGGCCAACGGCTTGAGAGGCGAGGCTCGCGTTGGTTGCGCTTACTTTTTCCGCTTGCAACTGGCCGTTACGGTAGGCGAGTACGGTAGCTGCGGAATCAGAGGCACCAAAGGGATTGCTGCCATTGAAGAGGTTGCTGGCGCGGCCATCCCAGAAGTTGCGGGCATTGAAGACGGCGTTGATCACCGAGGGAGCATTGCGTGTGGTGACCTGGCGGAGGTTGAGGCCATCGAGCGCAAAGCTGGCGAGGTCTGAGAGATCGTAGCCGTCGTCGGTGCCATTTGAAAAATTCAAAGCGGTGAATTTGCGCCGGAAGATTCCTGCCGAGCCGTAGATGCTTGAGTTGTTGCGGAGGACGGTGGAGTTGTTATTGGTTGGGTCGGAGAGGGCGTGGAAGGGGAAGTCTGCAGAAGCGAGGGTTTTGTTGAGGGGGGACACTAGCTGGTGCTGCGAGCGGTGATCGGCACCGGCATGGAAGTGGCAGGTGGCGCAGGCGGTGCGGCCATCAGAGCCGAGTTGCATATCCCAGAAGAGGGCCTTGCCGAGGAGTGTGAGCGCGGCACGGTTTTTGATGTACTGGTTGACGTTGGTGGGCTGCGGGACGGCGATGGTTCTTAGAGAAGGCTGGGCCTCGAGTGCTGCGGCCGAGTAGAGAATGAGACACACAGAGAGTTTGAGATGCATTTGCGTCCTCCTGGACTTATTTGGGGGGGCGTGGCGGGCCTTTGCGGCCTCTGGGTCCCCGTTGGAATTCTTCACGCTGTTTGTCTGTGAGCGTGTTGTGAAAAGCAGTATCGGCCTTGGCATTGATAGCTTCAAGCTGGCCGGCGAGAGTGCCAATGATGGCAGCGAGCTGATCGATTTCAGCATTGGCGGCATTGCGGCGAGTGGCCTCGCGAAGATTGCGGCGAGCCTGTTCGATGCGATCTTCGAGGGGCTCGGCGGTGCGGTCGGCTTCAGTAAAGATCGTGAGAGCCTGGCGGCGCTGGGACTCAGTGAGATCGAAGCGGCGAGTGAGGTCATGGACGCGGCGTTCGGCGAAAGATTCGTCGTCGTGGTGCCGGCCTCGAGGCGGTTGTCCGCTGAGGAGGAGAACGAGGCTGAAGAATAAAATCAGAGTGCGCACAGTAGCTTCCTTTCATCTTGATTGCTAAGACGCAAGCAATCCAGTGGTCTGCCGTAAAGAGACGGCAAAACGATCTTTACACCGGCTTTACAGGCGGTACGAACTGATAACCCAAGCCGATGCGAGTGACAAAGAGAGTGGGGTTCTTGGGGTCCTGCTCGAGCTTTTGACGTAGCCAACCGATGTGGACATCTACGGTGCGAGTGGACATGGCGGGATCATAGCCCCAGACCTCTTGCAGTAGTTCCTCGCGACTGATCATCATGCCGGGGCGAGCGGCGAAGTAGGCGAGGAGCTGGAACTCGCGGGCAGAGAGAGCGACTGGCTGGTGGTCGAGTTGCACGGTGGCGGCTCTCAGATCGATACGGATTGGGCCGAAGGCAAGAGTCGAAGAAGGGGTGGGGGTGGCCCGGCGCAAGAGGGCTTCGATGCGGGCCAGGAGTTCGGCGTTGTCGAAGGGCTTAGCGAGATAGTCGTCTGCGCCGAGTTTGAGGCCAAGAACCTTGTCAGTAGTTTCGCCAAAGGCGGTAAGCATGAGGATTGGAGTTTGGATGCCGCGCTGGCGGAGATCACGGCAAACGTCGAGGCCGTTCTTGCCGGGGAGTTGGATATCGAGCAGGATCAGTTGGTAGGTTTCGCTGGAGGCTAGGTTTAGTGCGGTGAGGCCGTCGTTGGCAATCTCGACAGTGTAACCGTTGCGGACGAGCCTGTCGCGCAGAGGCAAGGCGATAGCTTCTTCGTCTTCAACCAGAAGCAGATGGGGTGTCATTCCGATTTAGACCTCAGGTGGAGTGTGATGGCAGTGCCCTGCCCCAGTGTAGAGGCGACCGTGACTTGGCCGCCCATGGCTTCGACACGGGTGCGCACCAGATGGAGACCAAGGCCAGAGCCGGGGACACCGGCGGTGCGGGCATCTTTACCGCGGAAGAAGGGCTCAAAAAGTTTCGGGAGATCGACTGGAGCGATGCCTGGGCCACGATCAGAAATGGTGATGGAGACTTTGCCCCTATTAGATGCGCTGGCTGTGATGCCGATGTAGGCTGCATCGCGGGCGTATTTGGCTGAGTTTGAGATGAGGTTGATCAGGGCCGATTTGAGAGATGCGAGATCTGCAAGCACCGGGGGCAGATTCGGTTCAAAGGTGGTTTCAATCTTGAAGCCCTTCAGGAGGGGGGCTTCTTCGCTTAAGACCGCGCGGACGACTTGCGGGAGATCGAGAGCCTTGAGTTCGAGAGTGAGATTGCGGCCTGCAGCGAAGGCGAGAATGTCCTCGATTCGCGAGCGCAGACGGTGGCCCTGATCGAGCAACAGCTTGCCGTAGTGCTTCACGTCTTCGGGAGATGAGAGAAGGCCGTCACTCAGGTTTTCGGCCATCATGCAGACTGCTGTCACTGGCGTGCGGAGCTCATGGGAGAAGCCAGCGACGAATTCAGTTTGGAGCTTGGAGAGTTGTTCGGCACGGCGCATGTTGAGCATGAGAAAGACTATTCCGGCAAAGAGTACAAAACAGACGGCAAGGCCGGTGGCAAGGTTTCGAACACGGAGTGAAGCGACCGCAGCATCGAGCGAACCGGCGCGATGCTCAGTGCGGAGCTGCCAGGGGCTCTCGTCGGCGAGAGGACGCAGGTTGAAGCGTTGGGCCGATGTGGAGGGTGAGAGCAGGTCGAGGCCTTGCGACTTGGCAGGGGTGGAGTTAGCGGTGGGTTGTGAGTCGAATACGGGTGTATCGAGGAAGGAGACGATAGTGCGGGTTTCGAGCCCGCCGGGAGCAAAGGAGCGGTCGTTGCGTGTTTGGAAATAGCGGGAGGAAAGAGCCGGGAGATCGAGTTCGATTACAAGGAAGCCCTGGAGGCGGTTTGTGGAAGAATCGGCTTCGTTTGGATCGAGACTGGAAGCAGCTCGAAAGAATACCGGTGCCACTGAGGAAGCAAGCCAGGGCCGATTGAACCAGCGCCGTGGAGAAGCAGCGGCAAGATCGTCGGCGGCCTGGTTGAGTTCGGATCTGATTTGAGACCAGGCTTCGGGCCAGGAGGTAAGTTGGAAGCGATTGTTGGATTGACTCCAGACTGAGATCTGGTCTTGCTGGGCATTGATGAAGTAGAGCTGGAATGGGATGGGAGAGAGAGGAAGTACAGGCGGGTTGGCAGGATTTGAATTCTGGATTGCGCCGCAGACGGCAGACAGGTCGGCCTGAAAGTCGGCCCGAAAACTGGCTGAAGATGCGACGAGTGTGGATTCGAGGCGTTGCTGGTAGGCCTCGCTGAGTTCATTGCTCCAGCGGAATTGCAGCAGGACCAGAAGCAAGAGCGCAAGCCACATCACCGCAAGGGTTGCGGTGAGAAAAGCGGGTTTGCGCAAAAGGGACTTCATGAAACGGCGAAAGGCCGTCCCTTTGGGGCGGCCTTTCGCCGTTTCATGAAGTCCCTTTTGCGCAAACCC
>JBKJUN010000396.1:0-4824 GCA_046590555.1 Bryobacter sp.
TACTGCGATGGCTGCAATCGAAGCAGGGTCCACCGCGCCTGGCTGGAAGTGAATTCCCTGTCCGTTTTCGCCCCTGAAGAGACCAGCAGGGATCGGTGCGCCACCGCCCTTGGGCACAAACCACATCTCAAAGATTTTGCCTAGTGGCATAGCCGGCAAGTTACCCGCAAATAATAGGACACCGCGTTCACGATTGATAAAGACCTGGCCACGAGGAGGTATAGGTTGTCCGTCTCCGAACTTCACAGTGAGCGTGGAGGGTTGACGAAGGAAATCATAGAGGTCTTTCGCCTGGGCTACCAGCTTTTGGCTGCTATCCAATTGCGTGCGCAATTCGGCAATCTGAGCTTCTCGTCGTTGCACGTCCTGATTCATATTGAAAGCGATCGTAATCAGAGCCACACAAGTAGCCGCTAGACCCAGAATCCAGGCCCAACCCATGCCACGCTCCTTCGCCCCAGAGGCAAGCAATAGCCGCCGCCGCAGGGCAGCAGGAGGTTTGGATTCAGGTGCGATATAGGCAAGCGAACTGGTAAGCAGAGAAGCCTTCCGCAGTCCGGCGATGGTTTCCAAATCCCCAGCTTCCAGCAGCCTTCTAAGTTCGGCCATCTGATCAGGCTCAAGCAGTCCAAGAGCGAAGAGCTCATAGAGAATGTCGCGGTCTTGAGGTTCGAGATTTTCAAGCGGCATGGAAAGTCCCCCTCAATGTGGTCAATGCGGTGCGAACCCAGGTCTTGATCGTGCCAAGCGGCTGGCCGAGCTTTTCCGCCATCTCAGATTGCGAGAGTCCTTCAAAGTAGGCCAGCTCGAGCACTTGCCGTTGATTCTCGTTCAACTGCGAGAAGGCGGCACGAATTCTGCGGGCTTGTTCCTGGTCTAACATCCTGTCTTCTGTATTTACGAACAAAGTCACCCTTTCGGATGACACAAGTTCGAAAGTCGTTGCCTGTTGCTGTCCTGCGGTGGACCTTAGATAATCAATTGCGCGATTTCTTGCGATGGTGAGCAGCCAGGGTCCGATACGGCCGCGAGAGGCATCAAAGTCAGAGCCCCGGTTCCAGGCTCGCAAGAAAGATTCCTGAACCAGTTCCTCCGCCACAGAAGCATTACGCACGACACGCAGGATCACTGAGTACACGACTCTGGAATACCGGTCGTAGAGATCGGACATTGCATCCGGGTCACGCCTGCGCAGACGATCGATCAGATCCTGATCGTTCGCTGCGACCAATTCGGCAAAGAGGATGAGGATATGCCAGATCAAGTTAAATTCGCTTTCTCGGCTTCGTAGAGGCCTTGTTCAATGATATATCGCTCAACGGACGCAGGCAGCCCCACGGGCTTTTGGCCAGCGGCGATCTGCGCGCGAATCCCCGATGAGCTCTCCGGGTAAGCAAGCGTATCCAGCCGATGTACACGGGCACCGGCTGGGCTTTGGTATTCAAATCCGGGGCGAGCCGCAACGATAAATTCCGTCATTGCGAAAACCTCACCCACGCGAAACCAGGTAAGAACTTCGGCAAATGCATCTGCGCCGATAAGAAAAAAGAATTGCACTAGGTCACCATATCTTATACGCAGGCGCTCCAGGGTTTGGATGGTATAACTCTTACCTTCGCGATTTTCGATATCACAGGCTTCAAGTTTTGGCTCGGATTCGCAGGCGAGTTCTACCATCAGAAGCCGGTCAGCATAGGAGGCTGCCGTTCCTGATTGTTTGTGTGGCGGCAGCCGGTTCGGGATCACCAAAAGCCTGTCAAGCGAGAAGGCCTCGACCGCTGCTCTGGCAACTGCGAGATGAGCGTTGTGCACCGGATCAAAAGTACCACCATAGAGGCCAATGCGCATCAGAATCTGCTCATCAGGAGAGCCGCCAGGAAACAAGCTTCAACGCTGTCATTGCTTCCATCGCATATCGTGGGCCTTCTGTGCCGAGGCCGCTTTCCTTCCAGCCCCCATAAGGCATTTGATCGACCCGGTAATTCGATACGTCGTTGATCATGACACCGCCAGCTTTAATCTCCTGGGCGCAGCGCCAGGCTGCTTTCAGATTTTGCGTGAAGACTCCGGCCTGTAAGCCGAACCTGGAGTCATTGGCCAGGGTGATTGCCTCGTCCAGACTTTGGAAAGAGTTGATGCCAACTACCGGCCCAAAGGCCTCCTCGCGATTGAGCTTGCTTGCTGGCTTGACGCTGGCAACTACAGTGGGCTGAAGAGTGGCCATATTGCGCCCGCCACCTGTCACCAATGTTGCCCCTTCCCGTACAGCTTCACCGACCCAGGCCTGCACCCGCTGCGCTTCCTGTTCGTTGATCAAACTGGATATGTCGCAGTCCTCTTCCAGCGGATTGGCAATTCTGAGCTTCCTGGTAAGTTCAACGAATCGTTCTACAAACTGAGCGTGCAGCGGCTGCGCTACGTAAACGCGTTGAACGCTGATGCAGGATTGTCCGGAATTTGAAAAAGCCCCGGCAACGCAGGCCGCAACGGCCTGATCGAGATCTGCATCTTCAAGTACCAGCACTGCGCTGTTGTTGCCCAGTTCCAGAGTTACCCGTTTCATCCCGGCTTTGGCCAGTAGCTCGCGTCCTACGGGCGCACTACCAGTGAAACTGATCAAGCGGATTCCGTCGGCAGCTACCAAAGCTTCACCCAGTTCAGCGCCTGATCCAACCAGCACTTGCAAAGCGTCTTTTGGAAGACCTGATGCAACCAGGATGCTGGCCGCGTGCAAAGCCGACAATGGTGTTGTAGAAGCAGGCTTGTGCAGAATTGAATTGCCTGCGGCAATCGCCGGGCCCACCTTGTGCATGCTGAGGTTGAGCGGGAAGTTAAACGGAGTGATTGCAGCCACCATCCCTAGCGGCTGCCGGATGGTGTAGCCCACACGCCCCTTGCCCTTGGCCGCTGCATCCATGGGCACTTCTTCGCCAGCCAGACGATGCGCTTCTTCCCCACTAAACCATAGAGTTGCCGCAGCCCGATCTACTTCCACACGAGCCTCGCGAATTGGCTTACCGCTCTCGAGGGCAATGGTTCTGGCCAGATCGGGCTTCGCCTCGAGCATTCGCTGGCTGGCGCGGAACAGGATCGACGCCCGCTCGTCGCGACTCATATCCGCCATTACCCGTGCAGCAGCTTCACCTCGTTGCAGGATTTGAGGGAGTTCACTAACGGGGGTCTCTGGCACTTCAGCCACCACCGCACCATCATAGGCCAAGGAAACCTTTCGGACGCTCATATACCTCCGACTGTATCGCGTAATTTTCGTCCAACCTGATGACAACGCGAGGCCGCTGTTGATTTGGCTCGGTTGCAATGTCTTCGATCGACACAACCCATCTGGTTTCACCATCTAAACGAATCACCTGCCAGCGAGGCCAACGAGACCAGGCCAGGAAGATTTGCGCACTTTTGGCGTTGCCGGCACTTCGCAGGGCGCGGCCAGATTCTACACTTGGCACGGGCCGATAGAGCGGCTGCCCGTCTTCCGGATCAAACGAATCCAGCAGATTCATCTCAAGGGTTTTCTGAAAGTCCTGTCCATCAACAAGACCCATGAAGCGAAATGGATTTGTTGTAGCAAGTGCCTCAACACGCCTTGCCGAGCGTCCGTTGTAGATACGCGAATTCAGCTCGGCAACCGCCTGCTCGTGAAACAGGTAGCGGGCACCAAACCATGCCACGCAAAGGCTGAGTGAGACCCAGGCACTCACGATGCCTGAGCTTTTCTTAGACCCAATCTCCTGATTGACAAGATTGGAAAGCATTGGGATCGCAAAGCCCAGACCTAGCAGCACATAGAAAACCGGATCGCGAAACGAAGCGATTTGCAGGGCAAATACTTCATCGCTGAAAGGCAACCAAAGACGAGTCCCTCGAAATGTCAAAAAATCAATCAAGTCGTGAGACACAACTCCCAATAAAGCGAGGACGAGAGCTCCCTTAAATTGCACCGTTCGCCGCAACACATATTTGACAAAGAGTACGACTGCCAAAGCCAACACCGGTGCACAGGCAAATGAATGTGTGAAATGCCGATGCCAATGCAATATCTCAAGACTGCCGGGCCAGGCAAAGAGGGCATCACCATCGGGAGCACTGGCCGCAAGTATGATGATGGGAGCCCAGTTGGTAGTGAGACGTTTGCCTCCTGCTTGGGCAATCGTAAGACCAACAGCAGTATGTGTAATCGGGTCCATGCGTCAGGAAAGCTTTGGAGTGAGAATCGTCAGAGCCTCGCGCACAATTTCGAGCCGGGCCGGCAACTGGCCACATTCCTCTCCATCCAGCTGCAAATAGATGGGTACTCCGTTTACAGCCCTCAGTTCCAGATGATCGACATGGTGAACATGCACGCCACTCATGTTGCGGTGCTTATTCACCAAAACTCCAGCCAGATACTTCAGATATTTTACGGCGAAGCGTCCTTCAAACAAGACCGTCTCAAAATGAGGATCAATCAGACGAACGGACTTGGCGATCTCAAGGTCGCCGCCATAGTTCTTTACCCGGCTGGCAAGAGCAAAACTAACTTGCGATTCTCCATGTACAGATTTGACATAAAGCTCTGGCAGCACTCGAAAGGAGGCCATGAATCCAGCAACCCAATAGGCTGCCTTGCCTAGCTTGCGCTTCAAACCAGGGTGCACGTCTCTCACAATTTGAGCATCAACGCCAGCTCCAGCCATAGCGACAAAGTACCGTGATGGCCCGCTGTGGGGTGTGCAAAGACCAAGGGAAATACGTTGGGGCTTCCAACCTTTAGTTAGGCTCGCAGCCCTTAAAAGATTTGTACCAATGCCCAATTCAACCGCAAGGCAG
>JBKJUN010000454.1:0-4194 GCA_046590555.1 Bryobacter sp.
GTTCCGGTCGGCGGACGGCAGCGGTGTTGACGCTGACCTTGTCGGCACCGGAGACGAGGATACGGCGGGCGTCGCGCACCTCACGAATGCCGCCACCGACAGTGAGTGGGATGAAGACGCGCTGGGCGGTGCGGAAGACTACATCCACCATCGTGTTGCGCTCGTCTGAGGTGGCCGTGATGTCGAGGAAGACAACCTCATCGGCACCCTGTTCGTTGTAGCGCTGGGAGAGCTCGACGGGGTCTCCGGCATCGCGGAGGTTGACGAAGTTGATGCCTTTGACGACGCGACCGGCAGTGACATCGAGGCAAGGGATGATTCGTTTGGCTAGCATCAGGCAAGCTCCAGGAAGTTGCTCATGATCTTGAGGCCGGTTGGGCCGGACTTCTCGGGGTGGAACTGTACGCCGTAGATGTTGTCTCGCTCCAGCGCCGCGCTAAAGGGGAGCTGGTAGTCGCAGGTCGCTGAGGTGGCCTCGATCGGCGGGGCGTAGTAGCTGTTGGCGAAGTAAACGTAAATGGGTTCGTTCAGGCCTTTAAGCAGTTTGGAGTCAGGCCGGGCTTTGAGCGAGTTCCAACCCATGTGGGGGACGCGTGCGGCGGCGGGAAAGCGCTCGATGCGCTCGGGGTAGATGTTGAGGCCTTCAAGGTCTGGGGCTTCGGCAGAGCCAGAGAAGAGCGCCTGCATACCGAGACAGATACCAAAGAAGGGGTTGCCTGCGGCAATCTTTTCGAGGATCGGCTGGCGCAGCTTCAAGGCATCGAGAGACTGCATGAGCTGACCGAAGTGACCTACGCCTGGCAGTACAAGCTTGTCAGCGGCACGGACAGCCTCCGGGGTATCGATGAGCTTGTAGGTGGCACCGAGTTCGGCTAGCGTGTTCTGCACCGAGCGCAAGTTGCCGGCACCGTAGTCGATGATCGAGATCACAGAAGCTCCTTGGTGGAGGGAAGCTGGTCTTTGAGGCGGGCGTCCTTCGAGCAAGCGTATTTCATAGAGCGTGCCCAGCACTTGAAGATCGCTTCAATCTTGTGGTGGTTTGAGCGGCCATAGAGGACCTTGACGTGGAGGTTGCCCTTGGCGTGGGTGACGAAGCCATCGAAGAAGTCGGGGAGGAGTTCGGTTTGGAGATCGCCGACGTGGACTACCTTGACGAGGTCTTTATAGATAAGGGCGGGGCGGCCGCCGAGGTCGACGGCAGTGACGGCGAGGGTTTCATCCATGGTCTGGACGAAGTAGCCGGCGCGGTTGATGCCTTTACGGTCACCGAGGGCCTGGTTGAAGAGTTGGCCGATAACGATGCCGACGTCTTCGACGGTGTGGTGCTGGTCGACGTCAAGGTCGCCGGTCGCCTCAATGTTCAGATCAAAGCCGCCGTGCCTGGTGAAGAGCTCGAGCATGTGATCGAGGAAGCGGACACCAGTCGAGATCGTGTACTTGCCTTTACCTTCGATCTTGAGGGAGCTGCGGATTTGGGTTTCTTTGGTGATGCGTTCAATTTTGGCGGTGCGCATTAGAGGACCGTCTCCAGTTGGTTGATGTTGTCGATGAAGTGAGCAGGGCTGAAGGCGGCGAAGTTGCCGCCTGGGGCGGTGATCGCGATGAAGGGGACTTTGGCGGCTTTTGAAGCTTTGGCGTCGTCGACGGTGTCGCCCAAGTAGTAGACGACGTTACGATCGGCCAGGAGCTTGAGGAGGCCTTCGGGGTTGGGCTTGGAATTGGTTACATTGTCGTCGCCGATGACGGCGACCCAGTTGAGATGTTTGGCGAAGCGGCGAAGGGTGATCTGGGCTTCTTCGTGCACGCGGCCGGTGAAGACGGCGAAGTCATAGCGCACGTTGAGCCGGGTGAGGACGTCTGTTGTGTCGATCCACTGTTCGCGTTCGATCAACCCGGGAACTCCGTTATGGCCGAAGAAGTATTGGTTGAAGACTTCGACTACAGTTTCAAAGGCGATTTCTTTGCCGTAGACGCTGCAGAGCTCGCGTGAGAGCTTCCAGTCGTTGTTCCACCCGCCTTGATTTTTGTAGTACTGGATGAGACTGTGTTCGACCGAGCGTCCAGTGAAGTGCAGAACGGTGGCGCGGATCGATTCGCGATAGGACTCTTTGACTTCGACAAGGACACCGTCCATGTCGAAAACAAGCATTGGTTTGCTCATCGTTGGATTTCCTTCCAGAGGGGTTCAAAAGCGGCGAGGAAGCGGCGGGTTTGATCTTGTGTTCCGACGGTGACACGGACGCAGCCGGGGATCTCGTAGCTACGATTGCGGACCAAGATTCCAGCGTCCTTGAGCTTGTCGCAGACTTCCTGGGCGCGAGGGCCGATGTGCATCAGGACGAAGTTGGCCTGAGTGGGGACGTAGGGGACGCCGAGCTTTTCGAGGCCTGCCGTGAGGACCTCGCGGGCAGCGAGCACTTCAATGACAAAGGACTTGAGGAAAGCCGTATCTTCGACGGCGGCCTTGGCGGCAATCGCGGCGAGGTAGTTGACCGAGTAGGGCGAGTGTGACTTGTGGATGGCCCGCATGTTGTCGGCGCAGGAGAAGAGACAGCCGACGCGGAGGGCGGCCATGCCGTAGACCTTCGAGAAGGTGCGGCTGACAAAGAGGTTCGGGTATTCGTTCAGATAAGGCAGCATCGTGATGCCGCAGAACTCGTAATAGGCTTCGTCGATCAGGACGGCAGCGCGTGGGGCTTTGTCGAGGATCCGTTCGATGCCGTCGCGCTTGATTGCGGTGCCGGTGGGGTTGTTGGGGTTGGAGATGAGGATCGCTTTGGTGTCTGGGCGGATCGCGTCGAGCAGCTCATCGAGAGGGAACTTAAGAGTGTCCTTCTTGTAAGGCAAAGTGCGGACGCTTGCGCCAGCGACTTCAGCATAGAAGCGATACATGGCGTAGCTGGGGGTGAGGATCAGGACGTCATCGTCGTTGTCGACATAGGCATTTATCAGGACCTGAATGGCTTCGTCTGTGCCGTTGGTCATCACGAGCTCGTCTTCGCCGACTTCGAAGAACCTGGCCAGGGTGGGCAGGACTTCGGTGTATTCCGGGTAGACGGTGAGGGCGTCGGCGGTGAGGACTTCCTGGATCTTGGCGAGCACCCTGGGGCTAGCGCCTGAGGTGTTCTCGTTGAAATCGAGGCGAAGTTTGCCGGCACGGCCAGCGCTGGGCGGGTGGTAGGCAGCCATCTTGTCGATAGCGGGGGGGGGGACAGGGGGGGGGAATTCCATTAGCGGAAGCGCTCCTCTACAGATCGGGCGTGGGCTTCGAGACCTTCGGCTCGGGCTAGTGTGGTGATGGACGGGGCGAGTTTGGCCAAGGCTTCTTCGCTGAGCTGTTGGGTGGTGATGACCTTCACAAAGTCAGCAGCAGAAAGGCCACCGCGGAGACGGGCAGCACCGCTGGTGGGGAGGACGTGATTGGGGCCGCTGGCGTAATCGCCTGCGGCTTCGGGTGAGTAGCCGCCGACGAAGATGCCGCCGGCGTGCTTGAGGTACTTGAGGAGTTTGTCGCTGGGGATCGAGAGGTGCTCGGGGGCGAAGCGATTGGATAGCTCGCAGGCCTCTTCGAGTGTGTCGACCATCAGGATGGCTGAGTTTCGTTTGAGGGCGACTCTGGCGACTTCGGCCGTAGGCAGGGTTTCGAGTTGACGATCCACTTCGGCGGCGACCTCTTCAGCCAACTTGCTGGAGGTGGTGAGCAGGATAGCAGCGGCATCGGTATCGTGTTCGGCCTGGGCGAGCATGTCGGCAGCGATCCAGCGGGGGTTGCCTTTATCGGCAATGATCAGTATCTCGGTTGGGCCAGCAACAAAGTCGATGCCAACGTCACCGGCGAGGAGTTTCTTTGCGGCAGCGACGTAGATGTTGCCTGGGCCAACGATGCGATCGGCCTTGGGAACAGTTTTAGTGCCAAAGGCGAAGGCGGCGATGGCGTGTGCGCCGCCAAGGAGAAAGGTGTTGGTGACGCCCAGAAGATGCGCTGCGCCGAAGATCTCAGGGACGAAACGAGGGCTGGTGACACAGATGTTGGGGACACCGGCGACTTGCGCGGGCTGGGTAGTCATCAGGAGAGTTGAAGGCAACGGGTAGCGGCCTGAAGGGATGTAGCAGGCGACCGTATCGAGAGGACGGATGAGGTAGCCGAGCTTGAGGCCGGGTGAGACTTCGACCGAGGCTGGCTTAGGGATCTGG
>JBKJUN010000534.1:0-15021 GCA_046590555.1 Bryobacter sp.
TCGGCATTGGGGTTGAGCGTATCCTGCGCCACCTTCGCATCATCACCGCCACCCGGCACAACGCTGGTAGCATCAGGCCTGCTGTCGATGACCTTCGAATAGGTGTAGCTGGCCAGCGCTTGGAAGTTGCGCGAATAGCGCTTGGTGAATTGGACAAAGCCCGCGTGATAGCTGGAATCGGCACCACTCTCAAAGACTGTGATACGACCGAAGTCAGTAAAGGGGCGAGCGCCATTGGGACGCGTAAAGTAAGGGATCTGAGCGCCGGTAGTCGAAAGCGTAGCAAAGGCCTGCTGTGCCGGGAACAGGTTGATATCACGGCTGCGAGAGAGGCGAACACCCTTCACACCGAGATAGCCCAGCGTCATTCCGAAGTCGCGAGAGAGCTGACGTTCGTAGTTAAAGTTCCACTGGTAGGTTTGAGCCGTACGGAAGGTCGTATCCATCACGAAAATATCCGGAGTACGAGCAAGCGCAGGCGGTGCACTGAGCACGGCCGGATACA
This sequence comes from Bryobacter sp., assembly GCA_046590555.1. Lineage (GTDB taxonomy): Bacteria > Acidobacteriota > Terriglobia > Bryobacterales > Bryobacteraceae > Bryobacter. Next base: position 506 of record JBKJUN010000534.1, read on the forward strand.
CCGGAATCAGAGGCAGTTGCGAAGCAACATTGGCACGCAATGTATAGGTCTGCACCTGAATGCCATTTTGCGAATGGGCAGTGCCGTAAAGAATAGCGGGAGTGCGCTGGCTAAACATTCCGAAGCCGGCACGAATCACAGACTTAGCTTCCTTATCCAGTCTGTAAGCAAGACCGGCCCGGCCAAGAATATTGTCCTTATTGAAGGGCACCTTATCGGTGCGCAAGCCAAGCGCTGCAAGGCTCGGCGAAGGGTTGACGAAGTTGTTTTCGGCCAACTTGTAGAGATCATAGCGGAGACCGTAAGTCAGCGTCAGCTTCTCGTTAGCGCGCCAGGTGTCTTGTGCAAAAAGACCAAGTTCACTGGCGTTCGGCTGGGTCAGCGCACCGTTGGTACCCGGCCCGGCAAAGCCTTGCGTAAAGGCAGAAGGACGGCGATTGGCAAAATCGGCGAGCGAATCAAACGTGAAGCTGCCGCCGAAGTTGCCAGGGAAGAAATTGGCTACACGCTCAAGGTTCAGATCGCCACCAATCTTCAAAGTATGCGAGCCACGAACCGCTGCCACCGAATTGATGATGTTAAATTTCTTCGAGTTGGTGTAGCGGGGCGAGAAGTTGTTGCGGCCAATCGTCAGCATGTTAATTCCCGCCTGACGCACCACAGCTTCCGGCTTCTCGCTATTGGCTAGACCCGGCTCGTTATCACGCAAGAATACAAAACGCGAGTCCCAGATCGTGGTTGAACCGAAGACCTTGTTATAACCAACCGAGAGATTGTCCGATGAGATGTTCGAGTTGCCGGTATGCTCGGCGGCAGACTGCGCACCAGAGTTCTCAAAGCTGGTGCCTTGAAAGCGATGCACGTTGTATCGCACATTCAACTGCTGGGTCGAACTGATGTTGTAATCCACTCGTCCTGTGTAGATGTTGTTGCGCTGCCCGGTGACATAGGCGGTCTGGAAGGGTCGCAATTCACCAACGGCTCGCTGCGAATCTGCATCGGTGAAAGGATTCACCGGAAAGAAGACCGGGTTCGGGTTGGTGTTGCGCTGCCCGTCGTTGTTGAAGAAGAAGAAGAGCTTGTCCTTCTTGATGGGGCCACCCAAATTGCCGCCGAACTGATTGAAGTGATAAGGAGGACGCGCCACACCGCGGCTCTTGTTAATCGGCGTATTGGCATTCATCGCACGATCGCGAAAGAACCAGAAAGCAGTGCCGTGATAGTTATTCGTACCGCTCTTGGTAACCATGTTGATCACACCGCCACCGGCACGGCCAATCTCTGGAGCAAAGCCCGAGGTGTTCACCTGGAATTCCTGTACGGCATCCTGCGAGAAGGTGTATGGATTACGGCCACCTCCAGCGCGACCAGAGCTCTGGCCGAAAAATAGATTGTTAGCATCGCCGCCATCGACAAGCACGCTGTTGGCCGTACCACGCTGGCCGCCAAAGCTAAGATCGCCACCACGAGTCTGATCGCGAACCACGCCAGGGGTAAGAACCGTGAAATCGAGGAAGTTTCGGCCGTTGATCGGAAGATCACGTATAGCCTTCTCATTCACCGTTGTTGCGGTTGAAACACGAGAAGTTTCGACCACCGGAAGGTCGGCAGTTACGCTTGCTGTCTCGGTAACAGAACCGATTTCAAGACGGGCGTCGAGCGTAAGCACTGCGCCAACTGTCAGCGCGATACCTGACTGCTTGTACTGCTTGAAGCCAGCCTTCTCGACGGTTACGCTATAGCTGCCAACAGGCAGGCGCACGAAATTAAAGACACCGGTCTCAGAAGACTCAGTCGTGCGGGAAAAACCCGTGTTTGTATTGAGGGCTGTGATTTTGGCTTGGGCAACCGTCGCATTTGACGGGTCCAGAACCGTTCCATTGAGGGATGCGCCACCAACCTCGCTTTGCGCAAAAGCAAAAAGGCCAAAAGCGACCATACCTATCACCAAGCGGAAACTATTGAACATATACCTAGATTAACCTTCTATGCCTACATATGCATAAACTTCAATGAAAGCACTCTGGTATAAACTTGACCCAATTCCTCTCTTGGCGACGCCTTTTAATAGTGGAACAATAGTCTAGACTCCGCATGGACCCGCAAACACAAGAATGGCTGAACCAACTCTTGGGCTACACAGCTCAACTTCCCGTCGAACAGCGGGAAGCGTACGTGCGTCAATCCTGCACCGGCCGTGACGACCTTGTCGACATCGCCCTGCAGATGCTCAAGACCGGTCAATCGCCAACCAAAACGATGGTACCGGCCCGCAGCTCTCAAATGATTGGCCCCTACCGGGTCTTGCGCGAACTGGGCAAAGGCGGAATGGGCGTGGTTTATCTCGCAGTTCGCGATGACGGTGCCTTCCGCAAGAACGTTGCCATCAAACTCTTGCGAGGCGACGCAGTCAGTCCAGAGTTCATCGAACGATTCCGCAACGAGCGTCAGGTTCTGGCCAACTTCGACCATCCGAACATCGCGCGGATTCTCGACGGGGGCGACACCACCGACGGCATGCCCTTTTACGTAATGGAATACGTCGAAGGCCGCCCAATCGACAAATACTGCGACGAAGACAAGCTCAGCCTGAACGATCGTCTCAAGCTCTTTCAGAAACTCTGCGGCTCCCTGCAATACCTGCACCAGAATCAGGTAATTCACCGTGATCTCAAGCCGGGCAACATTCTGGTTTCCAACGAAGGTGTCGTCAAGCTTCTCGATTTCGGTATCGCCAAGCAACTCGGGCCGGCCAGTATGGAACTGACAACCGCCGAGGGCACACCACTCACCCCTGCCTACGCAAGCCCCGAACAGTTCACTGGCAGGGCCGATGCCCGCAGCGACATCTACACCCTTGGCGTCATCCTCTACCTGATGATCACCGGCAAGTTGCCCGATCAGGGCACCAGCAAACCCCCCAGCGAAAGCGTACGCGAAGACGTAACCCGCACCCAGGAGACAACCAAACAACTCAAGAAGCGCGTCATGGGGGACCTCGATATGGTTGTCCTCAAGGCGATGAACCGCGAATCCCGCCTCCGGTACGGGACGGCACAAGAACTCTCGGAAGACCTCGAACTTTTCATGAAGGGCCAACCCGTTCTCGCAAGAGCGAGTCAGGGATTCAGCATGAAGATGCTCGCCCTCACAGCGGCAGGTCTTGTCGTATTGCTTGGCGGCGCTGCGGCCCTTTACTTTGTAGATAGATCAACGCCGGCAAAAGTGGTGGAATTGCAACAGACCAGCGAGCCCTCAGCTGTCACCTCAGTAGAAAAATCAATAGAGCCACCCAAAACCGATGCGTCCCCGACGGCGGTACAGTTGCCACAAACAACCCTGCCGGCACAGAAGAATCAGGCGACCCCTCCCGCAACAACTCAAGCGGTTCAGACCCAGCAGCCGCAGACTCAAGTGGTGAAAACCCAAGCGCCGCCGCAACAATCCCCCATAACAATTCCGGTAGCACCAAGTGCACCTCAGCAGCCGGAAGGCCTTGACGACGCCCGCGAGAAATATGCGGCCGTCGCAGGCAAGGTAGCCGCAACCGAACAAATGTTTAACAGGGTCAAGTCAGACCTTGAAGCCAAGGGTATGTCCATCCGGGCAGATTCACTCCAACGAATTGTATCCATGAAGTTGAATCTGGAGCAAGCGAAAGCCGACCTCGACCGTATGAATGTCGCCGGTGCACTCAAGAACCTGACGGCAGCAGAAGCACAGGCCGCTCGCGTAAGCAAAGAATTTGGAAGATAGTAGTAGTTGGAAGACAAGGAGAGAATCGAATGCGTTCGCAAATTGCACTGATCCTGACTCTGAGCGTGGCATCATTGCACGGTCAGACACCCACACCGCCTGCACCAGCAGCTGCTAAGAAATTGGCCCCTGCGGTACCCGCGCCGTCAGCAGCGGCCACGGCAGCACCCAAAGCGGCATTGAAGGCAGCCCCAAAGATGGCAGGCGGCCAGCTCGGCAAGATCATTCAAATGATTGAAATGAAACTTCCTGAGTCTGCGGTGCTGAGCGCAATCCAGGGCGCGGGCAAATTAAACCCAACCCCGGACGATTACATCAAGCTCAAACAGGCTGGCGCAAGCGATGCCGTTTTTGCCGCTTTGACTGGCGGTGCGGCCCCTGCTGCCTCCCCAACGTCCGCCCCGGCCAAGGTCACCGCAGTTGCACCAAACGCAGCCGCCGGCATTAACACTGACTTTTCGACGTTGTCCTGCAGCCGGCCTGTAGCAAGCGCCAAGCGCGTGCTGGCAATCGATGAATTCGACTACGGGACAGTGACCACAGCGGTGGCTGCCGTCTTTGGCACCCAGGTCAATGTAGGCAAGGGCATTCTCGCCCTATTCACCAAGCGCCTCGCCCAGGAGGGCAAGTACAGAATCGTCGAACGGCAAAAGCTGCAGAAGGTTTTATCAGAACAGGATCTCGGCGCCTCCAACCGTGTCAAGCAGGGAACTAATGCCAAAATCGGTCGCGTAGTCGGAGCTGATGCAATCCTGATGGGCACTATTACAGTCTTCGGTACCGATACGCGCAACAACCGCATCAATGCCGGAGCCGCTACCGGTGGCAGACTGGGTGGAGTTTTGGGAGGGATCAGCGTCGGCAAGAAGTCCGACAAGGCCATCGTCGAAATCAGCTATCGCCTCGTCGATGCCGAATCAAGCGAAGTGATCGCAGTGGGTGAAGCACGCGGGGAATCTAAGCGAACCTCAAGTGGCTTTGGCATTGCCGCCTTCAAGAACGGTGCTGGTGGTGCTGGTGGTGCCGACATGAGCAGTTCAAACTTCCTCGAAACCATCATCGGTGAAGCTACCGTCGATTGCGTAAACAAGTTGGCAGAAATCACAAACTCCAAAGAACAACAGATCGCCCCAAAATCCAGTGATGTCGAAGCTAGGATCGCCGAGATTGCTGGCAACAAGATCTACCTCGCCGCAGGCAGCAATGACGGCGTTCAGCAGTGTGATCGCTTCGAGATTTCAAGAATCATCAAGGAAATCAAGGATCCCTCTACTGGTGAAGTCCTTGACCTCCAGGTTGAGAAGGTAGGCGAATTGATGGTGATGGAAGTCCGCGACAAAATCTCGATTGCTTATTTCAATGGTTCGTCCATGCCGAAGGTGGGTTATGTGGCTAAAAAGATCAATTAGCGTTTTTGCGCTGGCTACCGGCCTGACCGCCCAAACCGGTGGTATCGATGGCTTGTTGACACAGTTCGAAGCCCAGGGCCGGCCCGGGCCCGATCAGTTGCAACAGAACCTCACTCAGATCTCTGGCAGCCTTCGTCAGGGTGGCGTCGTCAATCCGCGCCTGCGCGGCTACCTCAATGGAGTCCAGGGCATGGCTGGCGGCAATCGCAACCTGGGTCTTGCAATGTCGGGCCTCTACCGGCAAATTGGTGCAATTGAATCCAACCCGCAGATGGCATGGCTCAATTACCGCAATGCTTACCTGCTGCTCAATCAGTTCCCAATGGACAACCAGATCCGTGGCGAGATGCAGCAGATACGCAGAAGCGTCGAAGTCGTCCAGGCAAGAATGCCTGAATTACCGAAGCTCGATTGGTCCACCCTCGACGCAGCTAGCCAGAAGGAATACGACGCTGTCATGGAGCGTTATATCAGCGTCAGCGCTACGTCGAGTTCAGCAGAAGTGACAGCGGAAACTATGCGGCGCTCAATGGCCGATCAAGGCCTGTCTGTGCGGCCGGACATTGTCAGCGGGCTCACCCGAATGAAGCTAAAGCTCGAAGACGCCAAGCGCCTGATCGAACAGAAGAATTATTCCGCCGCTAAAGACAGGATGGCCTCGGCAGAAGCCGAGGCCCATAAAATCCTGAAGTCGTTTGGAGGTTAACTAGCGCCCTGCCAAACTAGCGCGCTGCCAGCAGTGCTCGCAGATGGCGGGCACGCTCTGGACTCCGCAGTTGACGCAAAGCCTTGGCTTCGATCTGACGTATCCGCTCGCGAGTAACGTCAAATTCTTGGCCAATTTCTTCGAGCGTATGCTCGCGTTCACAGCCAATACCAAAGCGCAGTCGAATTACCTTTTCTTCCTTGGGTGACAAGGTCTTTAGGATATTCGCAGTCTCTTCACGTACATTGGCGTCGATCACAGCATCGACTGGCGAGCCTACCCAGCGATCTTCGATCAAGTCACCGAGTGCAGATTCGCCATCACGCCCCACCGGCGTCTCAAGCGAAACCGGATCGCGGGAGATGGTCTTTAGCTTCTGAACCTTCTCTACAGGGATGTCCATTCGACGAGCGATCTCTTCGTTGGTAGGAGCACGGCCCAGTTCTTTTTCGAGTTCGCGAGTCGCGCGCAAGAACTTGTTCATGCTCTCGTTCATGTGAACGGGAATACGGATCGTGCGACTCTGGTCGGCGATGGCACGAGTGATTGCCTGACGGATCCACCATGTGGCATAGGTTGAAAACTTATAGCCACGGCGGTATTCAAACTTGTCGGCTGCACGCATCAACCCGATGTTGCCTTCCTGGATCAAGTCCAGAAGATGCAATCCACGGTTGACGTATTTCTTGGCGACGCTGACAACGAGACGAAGGTTCGCCTCAACCAGATCCTTCTTGGCGCGTTCGGCTTCGCTCTCACCATTGCGAATGTTGTGGAGCGAGATTCGCAATTCGGCAATAGAAGCGGCAGCGATCTGCTCGCGCTTCTTTACCTCACGCTTTAACTCACGCACACGGGTTTGAATCGTCGGAGTCTGTTTGCCAGCTTCCAACTTTTCGACTTCCATCGAGAGATGGTTCATCTCCTCGACAGCATGCTCGAGGTTTTTGGTGAACTGCTTCCAGCGATGAATATTCCACGGAATCGCACGGATGCCAATCGATAGATCGATCCGGGCGCGGTTATATTTGCCGAGGGCCTTCCTCTTCAGCTTCTTGTTAATCCCTGGGGCTGCCTCGTACTTGTCAAAGAGGGGCTTAAGCTTCTTCTCAAGCTGGAATACCTGGTTGAATTGCTCAAGTACAACTTTGGCCTTCCGCTCCTGAGCTGCCGTTCCTTCTTCGATATCGACGCCCAGGTCGACCATCTCATCCAGATCGGTTTGACCACGCTTAACTTCTTCCATCAGGTTGATCACCATCTGGTGAACCAGCGGAGACCGGCTCAGTGCCTTGTGGGCTCGAACTTTGCCGCGTTCCATCTTCCGGGCAAGCGTTACCTCACCCTCACGGGTGAGAAGGGGTACGGCTCCCATTTCGCGCAAATAAACGCGAACGGGATCGTCCGTATAAATAGACTCTTCTTGTTGTGGCTGACCGTCGTCCTCTTCTTCTTCTGCACTTTCGGGCGGAAAAAAATTAGGCTCTTCATCAAAGGCCAAACCTAAAGCTTCTGGGGCTTCTTCTACTGCAAATTGATCGTCAAACGTATCCACTGTTGCTCACCTCACCATCGACACACGAATGCCTGGACCCTTGTACAGGCCTCTGTTTTTTCTTGTATATTATTGATTTTGAATGACTTTTGTGGTGGGTGGCGTTCCCAGCCGGCGAAATTGGGTATAGCACGGCGTTATGACAAGGTCATCCACTTCAGTTTAACATCGAAGTTCCCGATTGTTAACCCTCTATTTGAATTGATGCTGGAACTATGAAATAGTTACACTTTCTACCCTCTTCCTTTGTCCTTGATCAATCTCCTGATCTCATTGAAAAATGCTTCCTCATCCTGGAAGTCCCGATAAACACTGGCAAAACGAACGTAGGCGATCTTATCCAGTTCCTTCAACCGGCTCATCAAAATCTCACCAATGGCCGTCGAACTCAGTTCGCGATCCGTCTCGTTCATCATCTCGTTCTCTACCTGATCGACCAATTCGGCAAGTTTAGGAATCGGAATTGGTCGTTTTTCGCATGCCTTAAGCAGCCCATTTAAGATCTTCTGGCGGTCAAACCGCTCCCGACGGCCATCCTTCTTCACCACCATGAACGGAATCTCCTCGATCCGCTCATAAGTGGTAAAGCGCTTTTGGCACGCCAGACACTCACGCCTGCGACGGATATTGTTCCCTTCCTTGGACTCGCGCGAGTCAATCACCTTGTCCTCCATATGGGCACAAAAAGGGCAGAGCATCTTTAGTCAGTCTCCTGTTCAAGATTGCGTAATTTTGTAAAGCTCAGCCCCTCGCGCAGCGCAAGGGTGACACCAAGAGGAACAATCAGGGTGAAAGAGATCACCCATAGCAAGATCGCCAGCGAACTGGCCTCCTCAAACGCCAAACCAAAAAGCTGGGTAAGCACCACGATCGCCGCCACTTGCATTCCGCCTCCAATCCCGGGCAATTGCACCACAGCGCCAAAGCTCACCAGCCCAACCACGGCAACCACATCTTCTACCGTCAACATTCGGGTCACAGGGAAGGCCTGAAAAAGCGCCCAATACACGCCCGCAATCACAACCCATTCGACGAAGGTATAAAAGATCACCAGCCACTGCAAGCGCGGATTACAACAGGCAGCTGCCCCCACCATAAAATTCGCCGCCAGCGGCCTCAGCCGGCTGGCTACCGATTCCGGCAACCGCTCGACCAAGCCAACCAGCGATGCCCGCTGCGATTCGTCCAGAAATCGAAGCGCAAAAATAAACACGAGGCAAATCCCGGCACCAATCAACGCAAGCGTGCCTCCACTGGAAACTACAAGCTGAAGCTCCGGCCCTGCTTTAGCGATCACCCCACTGCGAGCCAAATGGATTAAACCGTAGCCAAAAAATAAAATCACCACCAAAAGATCGTAGATCCGTTCAAAGAGCCAAACCGCCAACTGCGAAGAAAAAGCAGTTTTCGATTCGCGAGCAATCCACCAGGGCCGCACAAACTCCCCTGGCCTGCCCAGCAAAACGATAGCGGTAAATCCAATTGCAGTGCCAACAAAAAGCCGCCAAAGGGAGGGAGTGGGGCCAAGAGGCCGGATCATGATTTCCCAACGAATCGCACGGCCGAAATAACTGAGTATTATGAATAAGATAGCTAGCGCAGCGAATTTCGGATCGAGAGACTTTAAAGTGGTGGTGAACCGGCCCCAATCGAAGCCCTGAGACCCGGTCGCCGCCCGGTAGAGAATGAAGCCAACAGCCAACAATACGAGCAAAGCCACCCAGGGGATTTTCGGTCCTGTTGCTGCTGGTCGAGAAGAGTTTGAAGAAATTGTTCCCACGTGTGAACTTATCACGATAAAACCTCGTTTCTCTTATCGGAAGACGTTTCATGATTCACCTGACCAACAGCACCACAGCCGACAACCACTGGATGTCACCGTTTTTTCAGGCCCAAAATGGACAGTCTCTCTCTCAAAACTCTCGCTGGGAAGCCTCATTGGACGCCGATTCGATACTAGTTGAGCGTTGCCTGGAAGGAGATCAGGGATCCTGGGAAGACCTGGTCAAAGTCCACACAAGGCGCGTTTACGCCATTTGTTACCGCTTCGTCGGGAAAGACGAAGAGGCCCAGGATCTGACGCAGGAAGTGTTCTTGCGCATTTTCAAGACACTCCGAAGTTTTCGTGCAGGCGAAGGCAGCTTCTCTGTCTGGCTCAGCCGTCTGACACGCAACCTGTTGATTGACAACTACCGCAGAACTAAGAGCGAGCGGATGACCGATTCGCTCGAGACCCAGTTGCCGATGATCGAAGAGACTTCTCTCGCCGGCGGTCGCACTGACGGTCTGCTCGCCGGTCGTGAAGCCAGTGAACTCCTCCAGGGGGCGCTTCAAAAGCTCTCTCCTGAATTGCGCGAAGCCGTAATCTTGCGCGACTTGCAGGAAATGGAATACCGGGAGATTGCAATCACTCTCAGCGTCCCCGAAGGAACAGTGAAAAGCCGGTTAAACCGGGGCCGCGCCGAACTTGCGCGGATTTTGAAGCGGCAGAAAGTGACGATCTAAATGAACGAACTACACTGCCTCCAAATCGACGAATTGCTTTGTGACTTCGTAGACGGCACGCTGAGTGCCGAAAATAAAGTTGCGTTTGAAGCGCACACGGCGGAGTGCGCGGCCTGCCAGGAACTGGTAGCCGATGTGACCGGAGCGGTGAAATTCATGGAGCGGGCGGCATTGGTTGAAGCTCCCAAAGAACTGGTTACCCGCATTCTTTTCCACACGCCCAGGCAGTCGCCTCTACTTGAAGCAATGGCCAAACAGGATTGGATGAAACGCTGGCTCGCACCGCTGATCCAGCCGCGATTCGCCATGGGTATGGCGATGACCATCTTGAGTTTTTCGATGCTCGGCAAATTTGTTGCCCCTGTGCGACAGATCAAACCGAGTGACCTCGACCCAGTCAAAGTGTGGCGCAGTGTAGACGATTCCGCTCACCGCAGCTGGGACAAATTTGTCAAGTATTACGACAACCTCCGCTTGGTCTATGAAGTCCAGACCGCCATTGATGACATCAAGGGCGAACCGGAGGAGCAGGCCGGAGCAGCAAAATCCAATATCAAGAAGAGTGGAGAGTCAAAATGAACCCCACCGAGAATACTGAAAATCAGGCACCTCAACCGGAAAACCCAAGCGCCCCTGTCGTCGGCTATTGCCGCGCAACCGGGAAAGCTTTAACCGCTGCCGACGCCGTCTACGTCAATGGCGTCCTTTATTCGAAAGACTACGCCGAGCAAACCAAGTTGACCCAGGAACTAGCATCTCCTTATGCCGAGCCCATGGTGAGCGTCCCCAAGAGCAATGCCGATGTCTCTCCAGGCTGGGCCTTCGTCCTCGGGCTCATTCCCGGCGTTGGTGCGATCTACAACCAGCAATACGCCAAAGGCCTCTTCCACATCATCGTCTTTGCGATGTTGATCTCGATTGTAGATCGAGCGGGTGCAGGTAGCCCATTCATCGGCTTTCTCATAGCTGGCTGGTATTTTTATATGCCTTTTGAGGCTTATCACACTGCCCAGAAGCGCCAACGAGGAGAGGTGGTGGACGAAATGAGCGGCTTAGTCAATTTGCCTACGAGCATGAAGAAACTCCCAATCGGCCCATTTCTGCTGATCGGCCTTGGCTTCATTTTCCTTCTCGACAACCTGGGCCTCTTGCGGATCGATGAGATCCTGCGCTTCTGGCCCGTATTGATGATTGCGGCCGGAGTCGTACTCCTCATGCAACGCCTCCAAGCCGCAGAAGCGATCAAGGAGGGCCCACGCAATGCCGACTAGCATTGGACTCATATCGGCCATTCGTGGCCCGGTAATCTTAATTACTCTTGGCACCCTGATCGCGATTGATCACGCGGGCGGTATGCGCTTCAGCCGCACCTGGCCCATCCTGATCATCATGTTTGGAATCTTGAAACTGGCTGAGTACATGAAGGGAGGACAGCAATGAGAAATTCATTCGTAGGCCCGCTCGTATTGATAGGCGTTGGTTTTCTCTTCCTCGCCAACAATCTTCGGCCTGACCTTTCGCCTTGGCGCCTCTTGATCGACTACTGGCCTTACCTCTTGATCCTCTGGGGTGTCGTTCGGCTCGGTGAGATCGCTTTTCTTTCTGTCCGTAACCAGCCGCTTCCCAAGCGGGGCGTCAGCGGCGGCGAATGGGGCTTGATCATTTTCATCTCGATCGTAGCCAGTGGCATGTGGTTCGCCTTCGATGCCAAAGATCGAATCCGCTCCGGCCGGGTCAATCTTCGTGGCCTTCAAATCTTCGGCGAGACTTTCGAATACCCGGTGAGCGCCACTGTAGCCTGCTCCAAAAACCCTCGCATCATTATCGAAAACCGCCGTGGCAATGTTCGCCTCGTTGGCTCTGACAAAGATGAAGTCAGCGTCAGCGGACACAAGTCCGTGATGGGCCTCGACAAGAGCGAAGCAGACCGGATCAGCGAGCGAATGAAACTCGAAGTGGTAGTGCAGGGAGATCAGGTTGTCATCCGCACCAACCAGGAAAGTGCCGCAACCGGCAACCGTGTTGATGCCGATCTCGAAGTACATATCCCCAAGGGTGCCTCGGTTGAATGCCGGGGAACCTACGGCGACTTTGATGTCACTCAGATCACCGGCAACTTTGAAGTACACTCCGACAACGCTGACGTCCGCGGCCAGGATATCGGCGGCAACGTTCGTATCGACCTGCGACGCAGTGATGTCATTCGGCTCACTCGCGTGAAAGGCAATGTCGATGTCAAGGGCTCTCGCGCCAACGACATCGAACTCGATGAGATCATTGGCCAGGCAGTAGTAGAAGGCCAATTCACCGGCAATATCGACTTCCGCCGTATCGACAAGAGCCTGCGCTTTGTCAGCGAGAAGACCAATCTGACAATCGATCGCCTCAAGGGTCGAGCCCACCTCTCTGACGGAGACCTCGAAGTAGAAGACATCCTCGGCCCGATGAAGTTGCGTAGCCGCTCGAAGGACGTTCGAGTCACTGGCTTCTCTTCTTCCCTCGATATCGAGCTCGACCGGGGCGACATCGAACTATCTCCGGGCAGCTCGACCCTGTCAGCCCTTATCGCCAAGACCTCTAGCGGTGCAGTCACTTTGCATCTTCCCGAGAACGCGAAATATGATCTAGAAGCCATCACCAAACGTGGCGAAGTGGATAACCTCTTTGGCAGTCCTCTGACCCGGCGTGAAGAAGACAGGGGCGGCTCCATCCGTGGCAACAACGGCGGGCCCAGGATCAGCCTTGAGACCGGTCGTGGCAGCATGACCGTAACTCGCGGCGGTGTTATGAGCAGTCGCATGGATATGTCCATGCCAAAACCACCCAAGGCACCGGAGGCCCCCAAGCCTCCCACGGTGGTCGAACGCTAGAATTCATCTGCTCAACTGAACAAAGCAAAGAACCCGCACCATGGTGCGGGTTCTTTGCTTTAGGCGCGATGTGTGTCCGCCCGCCAATTCTTGATCTGCAACTTGATCGCCTTCTGGTCAAGATTCTTTGCCACCGCCTCGGCAGCCAGCGCCAGAAATTCTTCATCTGAGGCGAAGCGGAGTCCAATGATCTGCTGCATAGTAACCCGCGGGTCAAACAATTTACCCGTCATCGCAAAGTGACGCAAATTCTCTTCAGCGCGAATCCCTCGATCCTGTGCCTTCAGCGCAAAGGTACGGCAAAAGAAAGCAACCAGAAACACACAAGCACTTAGAACAACAAGCAGAGAAGCACTGTAGATCCGTTGGTGGTCACCAAACGACTGATAAAAATTAACACAAGCCCCTATGAAGCAAAGCAACAGGGCTAAACCTACGGCAAGAAATCCAGGAACACGCTGGGCGTGGTTTTCATAATTTTGTGTGGGCATCGAATCTATGCTCTCACGATCTGAGCTTTGAGCCATAATGCGAAGGTGGAACTCAAACGTGGATCAGATATCAAGCCAGCCCGAGGCAGTGCAGATTATTTTTCAGGAGAGGTTTGGATTGAGCCGCTCGTCGCAACCAGCCTGGTCGACATCAAATGTGTTCGCGTCACTTTCCTGCCCGGCGCACGCACAGCTTGGCACACCCACCCCGCTGGACAAATTCTACATCTAGTTTCAGGACGTGGCTGGGCCCAAAAAGAAGGTGAGGCTCCCGTCGCAATGAGTACAGGTGACACCGTCATCATTGGCGCTGGAGAAAAGCACTGGCATGGTGCCTCTGCCGATAGCCCCATGACTCATATTGCGATTCAGCCGATCGTAGGCGGAGTTGATTCGGTGTGGCTCGAAAAAGTAAGCGACGATCAATACACCGCTACCGGCGCTGCATAAACCAAAGCACCAGCGACCCGGCAACACTCACGAGCAGACAGGCACCAACCGGGAAAAAAACTGTGGTGTTCTTGCCTCGCCAGGTCAGGTTGCCAGGAATCCTGTCGCCGGCCCACACCAGCAGCCCAAGGGCCACCAGCATCAGACCGGCCACAACTAACCATTTGCCGAATTGCGGCATCATACGCCTCTATCCAAGTACGACGAGTTCTTCTTCGGTCCTGGCAGCAGGCAATTGCTGCGTTAACTCCATCGAGCAGAACTTCGGCCCGCACATCGAACAGAAGTGCGCACTCTTGGCCCCATCGGCCGGCAGTGTCTCGTCATGATAAGCCTTGGCTGTTTCAGGGTCGAGCGAGAGATTGAACTGGTCTTCCCAACGAAAGGTATAGCGCGCCCGTGACAAAGCATCATCACGAAGCTGAGCCGCCGGATGACCCTTGGCAAGATCGGCAGCGTGAGCGGCGATCTTGTAGGCGATCACGCCTTCCTTCACATCTTCGCGATTTGGCAGGCCAAGATGTTCCTTCGGCGTCACATAGCAAAGCATCGCCGTGCCATACCAGCCAATCATCGCAGCGCCGATGGCAGAAGTGATGTGGTCATAGCCAGGAGCAATGTCGGTCGTAAGCGGCCCCAAAGTATAGAACGGAGCATCGTTACAAAGTTCGCGCTGCTTCTCGACGTTCACTTTGATCTTGTGCATCGGCACGTGGCCGGGGCCTTCAATCATCACTTGGCAATCACGAGCCAGAGCCTTGTGAGTCAGCTCAC
>JBKJUN010000628.1:0-18253 GCA_046590555.1 Bryobacter sp.
GCGAGGCCGTGGCGGAGACTGCCCTTCGTTAGTGGGGAGAGGCGACGAATTCCCTTGAGGAGGAGCCAGGCGAAGCCTCCCAGGATGGCGAGGCTAACCGCGAGGCCGCCGGCGAACCAGGATCCCAGACGAATGGCTTCGTCGAGCTTGGAGCCTGCCAGCCAGCCGGCCAGAAGACCGAGGCCGACGAGGATTAGCGCGCCACATAAGATGGCCGTGCGGGACTGGGCCAGACGCTGGCGCCAGGTGCCTTTGGCTGCGGCCATGTCGCGACGGAAGATCGTGTTGGGCTTGATTTCGCAAATGCTCAGGAGCGGGGGTAGCGTGAAGAGGAGGGTGCTGAGGAGGCCGGCGAAGAAGCCTTGTGCGACCGAGGACCAATCGAAGAAGAAGTCTGGACGCATCTGAAAGTAGCGCTCGATCAGAGTGGGGAAAGCGAGCTGGACGGCGACGCCGAAGCCGATGCCGAAGACGCCGCCAATTGCGCCGAGGGCCAGGGTTTGCATCAGGTAGACGCTGATGATCTGGCCGGAGCGTGCTCCCAAACATTTCATGACCGCGATGTTGTCGAGCTTCTGCTGGAGGTGGGAATTCATCGCCATAGCGACTCCTAGCGAGCCGATGATGAGGGCAACCAGGCTGACGAGGCTCAGGAAGCTGGTGGCGGTGTTAAGGCCTCTGGTGATGAGCGGATGGGTTTCACGGTAGTCGGTGACGAGCGCGTCAGGGAAGGTCTTCTTGAGGAGGTCGCGGGTGGCTATAACGTCGGCCCCAACGGGTGGGAGCTTGACGAGGAAGCGCTGTGCGGCGCGGCTGCCTTCCGTCATCAGTTCTGTGGTGGCCAGAGCTCTGCGCGACATCATCATTCGCGGGCCTACGTTGAGGCTGCCGGTCATGCGGTCTGGTTCTTTTTCGACGATGGCTGAGACGCGGAAGTCTTTGCCGCCAAGACGCATGGTGCCGCCCACTTCGAGGCCGAGGCGGAGGAGGAGTTCCTGTGCGGCGACTACGCAGTTGTCACAGAGGGCTTGGCTGATGCTTTGTTTCGGGTTGAAGATGACTTCGCCGTAGAAGGGGTATTGGGTGGGGTCGACGGCTTTGAGAGAGACGAGGACGGGGGTGGGGTTGCCGGGCTTGGCGGCCATCGTCACTGTTTCAGTGATCTGGGTGAGGCGGGAACCTTTGGCGGTGATGCTGTCGAGCACTTCTTGTTGTTTTGTGTCGGGTTGTAGGAAGACACGGGCCGAGACGTCGCCGGCCATGAGGGTGCGAGCCTCGGAGTTGAGCATTCGGCGAAACGATGTAGAGAAGCCGCGGACGCCCGTGAGTGCTCCGACACCAACGGCGACCGCGAGGATGACAAATAGGAATTTGAAACTGGAGGCTCGGGCTTCCCGCCAGGCGATCTTGCGGGCGGCACCGAGGGTAAAACTTTGAGTCATGCAGTCTTCCGTTCGTCTGAGACGAGAAGGCCGTCGCGGAGAGTTATGACGCGATCGGCGTAGGTAGCGAGTTCTTTGTCGTGAGTGACCATGACGAGCGTGGTGCGCTCTTCGCGGTTGAGTTTGATGAGAAGGTCGAGGACGATGCGGCCGTTGGCGGTGTCGAGGTTGCCCGTAGGTTCGTCGGCGAGGAGGATGGGAGGCTGGGTCATGAAAGCGCGGGCCAGGGCGACGCGTTGTTGTTCACCGCCGGAGAGCTGGACGGGGTAGTGTGAGGCGCGGTCGAGGAGGCCGACCTGGCCGAGGAGTTGCTTTGCGCGGGGGCTGCCATCGCCGGATTTGCCGGAGAGTTCGTGCGGGAGGAGGACGTTTTCTTCGGCGGTGAGCGTGGGGATGAGCTGGTAGCTCTGGAAGACAAAGCCGATTTTAGAGCCGCGGACGCGGGCCATGTCGTCCTCTTTCAGGTTGGTGATGTCAGTGCCGTCGAGGAAGATGTGACCGGTGGTTGGTGCGTCGAGACCGGCGAGGAGACCGAGGAGAGTGCTCTTGCCGCTGCCGGAGGCACCCATGATGGCGACGAATTCTCCATGGGGGATCTGGAAGGAGATCCCCTTTAGAATCTTCACCAGATGGGTGCCAGAATCAATTTCTCGTGTTACTTGATCGACTTCAACTGCAATAGGATTCGACATTGGGTGGTGGTATTACTTATTCTGACAGTCGTGAGACCGCTTTCGATTTTCCCGACAACATTATTGATGATGCTCGCTTTGAGTGGTTGCGCTCAGAAAAGTGCCGAACCGGAAGCGAAGATGGATATTCCGAAGCCCACGGTGGCTGTGCCGCCCAAGGATACTCGCCCGGTTGTGCTTTGTTTTGGAGACAGCATTACGGCGGGTTTTGGGATTGAGGCGGGGCAGACCTATCCGGATGTGCTGCAGAAGATTCTGGATGAGAAGGGATATAGATATCAGGTGATCAATGCGGGGATTAGCGGAGACACGACTTCCGGGGGGATAGACAGGTTGAATGACGTGTTGAAGTTTGAGCCGAAGCTGACCTTGCTCGAGTTGGGGGGAAATGATGGATTGAGAGGCATTAGCTTAATCAAGAGCAGAGATAATCTGGTTCAGATTTCGCGACGCCTTGAGGCTAAGGGGAGCAAGATACTTTTGCTGGGAATTACATTGCCGAGGAATTATGGGTTTGAATATATTCGTGATTTTGAGGGGATGTATAAAGGGCTGGCCTCGAACATGAAATACCCTCTGATGCCGTTTGTTCTGGAAGGTGTTTACAACCAGAAGGGGATGATGCAGGATGACGGGATTCACCCAACGTCGAAGGGGGCGGCGGCAGTTGCCAATAACGTGTTCAAGTATTTGCAGCCGCTGTTAAGTAAGTGATTGCTTGCTCCAGGTATTCGCTGAGCGGTTGGTCTGTGTCTTTGTTGTGGACGTTGCCGGTGAAGTGAATGGCGAGGGTGGACTTGCCGGAACCGGGTTAGACGGCAGGCATCTTAGTAGAAGGGGAGCCGGATTTGGCGTTTGGCGAGGTAGGCGTTGTGGACGTTGTTGCGTTTGGGGCGGTTGCTGATGACGATCTCGAAATCCATCTCGAGACGGATGGCTTCGGCGGCGTATTTGTCGGGGTCGGGGCTGCCCAATGGCGGGCCTCCGGTTTTTTGGACCCAGATTTCGAGCGAAGCTTGCAGTTGCTCTTCGAGGCGCGGGTCGGCACAACTCCATTTGCCTGCGCAGAGGATGGCTTTTTTGCGACCGATTCTTACAAGTACGCTCATAAATGTCAAAGAGTGAGACTCTAAAAACAGTAACAAATCAAGGAGCGCATGACCAAGATTTTTCCTTTTGACTACGATCAGCATGATTATCCGAATGGGTTGAGGCTGATTACGGTGCCGACCGGGTTCCCGCATATTGTGTCGCTTTATGTGGTTGTGCATGTGGGGTCGCGCAATGAGACCGAGGCTGGTAAGAGCGGGTTTGCGCATTTGTTTGAACACATGATGTTTCGAGGGACGGCTATGTATCCGCCGGAGCGGTATGAGTCTGTGCTGAAGCATGCTGGGGCGGCTCAGAATGCATATACCGATGATGATCTGACGGTTTATCACACGACGTTTACTCGTGAGGATCTACCTCAGATTCTTGAGATGGAAGCCGACCGCTTCGCCAATCTTGAGTATGGCGAGGAAGCTTTTCGGACCGAGGCGCGGGCGGTGCTGGCGGAGTACAACAAGGACAGCGCGGAGCCTTTTCATTTGTTGCATGAAAAGTTGCGGGAGGCTTCGTTTGACGGGCATCCTTATCAGCACACGACGATGGGTTTCTTGCGGGATATCGAGCGGATGCCGGACTTGTATGAGTTCTCGCGGCAGTTTCACCGTCGTTATTACCGGCCGGAGAATACGACGATGATTGTGGCCGGGGACGTGGATGTTGCTGCGACGCAGAAGCTGGTTGAGGCGAGTTGGGGTGGCTGGGAGCGAGGGGACTTTGTAGATGTGATCCCTGCGGCGCTGCCGCTTGGCGGGCCGAAGGATGTTGTTGTGGATTGGCCTTCTGAGACTCTGCCAGTGTTGCAGGTGGCTTACCGGATGCCGGCTTATTCGGATCTGACTCTTGAGTCTGCCGCTCTCGACATCTTGTCTTATCTCTACTTCTCTTCGAGCTCGGCGCTTTATGAAGAATTGGTTTTAGTAGATCAATGCTGCGATGTTTTCTTTGGAATTTATGCCGATCATGTGGACCCTTATTTGTATGTGGTGACGGCTCGTGTGAAGGATGCCGCGCGGGTAGAGGATGTGAGGCGGCGAGTGGCCGAAACAGTGGAATTGATGAAGGCTGAGGTTGTCGATGTGGCGAGGCTTGAGACGGTGAAGAGCCATCTGCGATATGGATTTGCGATGCGGATGGATCATACCGACGGGATCGCCGGTTTGCTGGCCCGCTATGTTGCGCTAAAGCGGACGCCAGAGACGATCAACCGTCTGTATGAGCAATATGCTCTTGTGACGGCTGAGGATTTGCAGCGGGTGGCGCGAGCGTATTTTATCGAAGATAACCGGGTGACGGCGTTGTTGAGGAGCGAAGCATGAGCGGGTCATTGCATAGTGTTCGGATTGCGTTTCGGAGTGGGAGCTCGCACGACCCGAAGGGCAAGGAGGGGCTGGCGAGTCTTACGGCGAGTCTGGTGGCGGAGGGGGCTTCACGGAATCGCAGCTATAAGCAGATTCTCGATGAGTTCTTCCGGATGGCGACCAGCTTTGAGGTGCAGGTGGATCAGGAGTTGACTGTCTTCTACGGGACGGTGCACGGGGATCATCTGGTGCAGTATGAGGCGATCGTGAAGGAGATGCTGGAGGAGCCGGCGTTTCTAGTTGAGGATTTTGAGCGGGTGAAGTCGGACCTATTGAATTATCTAAAGGTCGGATTGCGGGGCAGCAATGACGAGGAGTTGGCCAAGGAGTTGCTTTATGCGAAGATCTTTGCGGGACACCCTTATGGGCATCCCTGTTGCGGGACGGTGGCGGGTCTGGAGACGATTGAGCTCTCTGACGTGAAAGAGCATTTTGCAAATGTGTTGAAGAGGAGTGAGCGGTTGGACTTGCCTGCTGCGCGTACGCTCGAAGGGTTGGAAGTGACGCTGGTGGAGAAGGAGGATGCTCGTGGGGTGGCGATGAGTTTTGGGTATCCGATTGTGGTGCGGCGAGGGCACGCGGATTATCATGCCCTGCTTGTGGCGCAAAGCTGGCTGGGGCAGCACCGGAATGGGGGGAGGCTCTTTGATTCAATTCGTGAGGTTCGGGGTTTGAATTACGGGGACTACGCCTATATCGAGTATTTTCCGAATGGGATGCATGAGTTTGAGCCGGAGCCGAACCTGGCGCGTCAGCAGCAGATCTTTGAGGTATGGTTGAGGCCGGTGACGCCGGAGAAGGCCCTGTTTGCTTTCCGGATGGCGCTTTATGAGATCGACCAACTGAAGCGCAACGGGATGACTGTTGCAGACTTTGAGCGCACTCGGAATTTTCTGTCGAAGTATGTGAAGTTGCTGATCAAGACTGAGGCTCTGGTGCAGGGTTACCAGATTGATAGCGAGTTCTATAGGACGACTGAGTATACGCAGTTTATTGGTGAAGGGCTGGCTCAGTTGACGCTTGAGGATGTGAACCGGGCGGCATGGAACTATCTCGATACGGAGAGGCTATGCTTTGTTGCGGTGGGGCCAGGGATGGAGGAGTTGGGCCGTTTGATGCGGGATAGTGTCCCTACGCCAATTGAGTATGAAGTGGAGCAACCGGAAGAGGTGCTGGCGGTGGACCGGGTTGTGGCGGAGTGGCCGCTGCGGGTGGCTAGCCTGGAGGTGGTGCCGTTTGACGAGGTGTTTGAGCGTTAATGTTGCTAGAACACGTTGCAGATCTGTATCCGTGTTTTGGTTTCAATGTGCGAAAGCCTGGTTAACGTCCAGACGTTCATCGCTACTGATACGCATGGGGTGGACGGCATGATAATCTTCCTAGCGTTGGAAGCAGTTCTGGGTTTCAGGAGAAATCGATGCGAATCGTTGAATCAGCGGCTATGAGCCGACGGAATCTCATGGCCCTTGCTGGGAGTAGTTTGATTGCTGCGGACTCAGTATTGCCTCAGCTCGGTATTCTCGTTTCCACCACATACACCACAGGGACGCTTGAGGAGCGACTGGATGAAGTGAAAGCTCATGGGCTTTCTTGTGTCCAAGTGAGTATGAGTTGTGCCGGATTGCCTGATATGCCGGAGGTGATTCCCAGTGAGTTGCCAGCGAGAATCCGAAAGGAAACGGCAGCTCGGGGGCTTAAGATTGCGAGCGTGCAGGGCACTTTCAACATGTGTCATCCCGATGCAGAGCAACGTCGAGTGGGGTTGCGACGGTTGCGCGTTATCGCTGAGGCTTTCCCGCAGTTGCCGATTCATATCTGCACTGGAACTCGCAACCCCCAAAGCATGTGGCGCAATCATCCAGAGAACAAGTCTGCCGAGGCGTGGCGGGATATGGCCGCTTGTGTTCGCGAAGCTGCCGAGATCGCGCGGCAGAGCAAGTCTGTGCTGGCTTTTGAGCCGGAAGTGAACAACATCGTGGACTCAGCCAGGAAGGCCCGGCAAATCATGGACGAGATTGGATCTGCTTATCTGAAGGTGACGATGGACCCGGCCAATATCTTCCCGTCAGGAACGCTACCCCGCATGAAAGAGATTCTTGAGGAGGCGTTTTCACTGGTGGGTCGCGACATTGTGCTGGCTCATGCGAAAGATCTTGACCACGATGGTGATGCCGGACACAAAGCGGCTGGCGAAGGGTTACTGGACTACGAGCTTTACCTGCGGCTGTTGCGCGCCCAGCGCTTTAATGGGCCGTTGTTGCTGCATGGGTTGAGTCGCGAGCAGGTGCCAGGCTGTGTGGCTTTTCTACGCAGCAAGCTGTCTCGCGTGGCTGGTTTAGGATAGGTTGCCCCTGTCAGCCTCAAGATAGCGCTGGAAGAGCCGCCCGGCGAGTTCTGCCGGGATCTCATTGTCTGTTTCGTCTACTAACATGCGCTCTACGTAGTTGTAGATGAGGTCCACGTCGGAGGGGTGGTTGATGGAGTGAAACCAGAGGGAGCGGCCGTGCATTTGGAGCAGAATTACATTGGCGAGCGTACAGGGGCCGAGGCAGCCGGAAATGGTCAGATGAAAGCGGCGGCGGATGCCTCGTTTCTTCCATTGCTGCTTGAAGTCGTCGAGCGGAAGAGCCGGAAAGCCTTTATCTGTGCGACCGCAACAACAGCCGTTGCAGATGAAGAGATGGCCGTCCTGGACGCGGATTTCTTTTGAGATGCCGTCTTGCCTGGTTACCCGAACGAGTGGGCTCTGGCGGTAGGCGTAATTAATGCGGAAGCCTTCCCGGAGTTGGACGGGCTGGCCGTGTGGCGTATGCCTGAATGCGTCGGCCCAGGCAGCTTTGCGCTCGAAGAGCTCTGGCGCGCCAGCCAGCCCTTTTGCGGCTACGAGTTTTTCGAGAGCGGCAACCCAATGCTGATAGTATTCGCTGCCGTCTTCGTCGGCTTCATCGCGTTCTACTGCGGCGGCGAGTTCTGAGGCGAGGGCTTCGGCCCACTCTTTCCAGGTGAAGTAGCCTTGCGCTGAAAGGCGGACGGCCAGGGCGAATGCCTGCGCCTGCCAGGGTTCTGCAAAGACCGGACCGTTCTCGTCACGAGGCAGGCCTGGTAGATCAGACCCGTTCAAGATAGTCGTCCCAGAGATCGAGATAGACGTAGTCCCGAGGCGAGGCTTCGGGGCCCCAGAGCTCACGCGCGGCAAAGCGGACGGCGTAGACGTGCTGGCGCTTGGGGCCGCGGCCGTCGGCATTGGTGTCGGGGAAGTTGTAGACGCCGTGGTCGCGGTCGATCTCGCCTACTTTCCCGCGAGCGTAGCGGGGCAGACGGGTGTGGCCGAGGGGTTGCATATTGAGGGAACGGACCCGCTGGCCCGCCTTGAATTTCGGAAGGATGCCCGGGTCGTTGTTCGGCGCGATATTCCGGTTGAGGGCAACACGAGGCACCGCTTCGGGCTTGAGGGCCGGTGTTTCCACCTTGCTGGCACGTGCGCGTTTGCCGGTCTCTACTTCTTCTTTGGTGACGAGGCCGGTTTTGATCAGTAGAACCACCAATCGCGTGAACCACTTTTCGTAGTAGCTCATGCGGAGGTAATCGGCGGGGGGAATCTGTTCGATGTAAAAGCGGTTGGTGTCGATGTTCCATTTGCGCCAAGGGCCGATGGCGCGGGTGAGTGCGTAGACCCGGCTTTCCCAACGCTCGTGGAAGACGGGTTCGGTGGCTTCGGGTTCTTGCGGGACGCGGCCCATGCCGTGCATTCCGCCCATGTCGTGGATGCCGTTCATTTGGGGGCCTTGAGCGTTTCTACGCCGATCATCGAGTTGCGTGTGACAAGCGCGGCAAGCGCGGCTTCATCGAGGTCGCCCGTGCCCGAGGGGCGCTCCGGGATCACGATGTAGCGCAGTTCGGCGGTGCTGTCCCAGACTCGGACTTCCACGTCCGGGGAAAG
Source organism: Bryobacter sp. (assembly GCA_046590555.1). Classification (GTDB taxonomy): domain Bacteria; phylum Acidobacteriota; class Terriglobia; order Bryobacterales; family Bryobacteraceae; genus Bryobacter. Next base: position 8,543 of record JBKJUN010000628.1, read on the forward strand.
TTCCAGGCCGAATTCCTTCAGCACACCGCGCGGATCGAGGACAGTTCTCGAGCGGTAAGCGTTCGATTTATACCAGGCCGGCGGAAGGCCAAGCACGGGCCACGGGTAGCAGGAGCAGAGCGTGCAGACGACTACGTTGTGAACCTTGGGTGTGTTCTCCAGGGCAACCATGTGCTCGCCCTGTGCGCCAAGAAAGCCGAATTCTGCGAGGGCCTCAGATGCGTTGGCCAGGAGGCGATTTTTGTAGGCAGGGTCTGTCCAAGCCCGGGCAACCACTTTTGCGCCATTGCGGGGGCCCACCTTGTGTTCGTAGGTGTCCACCAAAGCATCGAGAGCTGCCGGATCGACAAGACCCTTTTCCACCAGTAAGGATTCGAGCGACTTTACGCGGAGACTGATATCTGAGGGGACTGTCTGATGCTGATGGTCCTGTAGGGCTTCGGCACCAGTGGCTGAGCCTGCACCGGCTATGCTCATTGCGGTAACGAAACCTCGACGCGATTGTTCCACTGGAATACTCCTTGCATGGTGCGGATCTTGACTATGTTAACAGTGAATGGGCCAATGCTCCTTACAGATAGAAGCCAGCGGAGGCTCCTACCCATTCGAGGTTCTTGTTGTGGTCGACGCCCATTTGCTTGCCGCGGCCCATTCTTACGATCATGTTGGCGGCTACCGGGACTTGCATCGAAGGCAGCCAGATGTACATGATGCGGATTTCAGCCATCGTGGGGCCGTGGGGAGTGGCGATTACCGGGGCGAAACGGACTCGCTCCTGCAGGATGTAATTGCGGCGCTCGCGCACCGGGATTGCTTCCAGATCTTCGGTCGTTGGCCCTACGATTACGCCAAGGCCGGCGAAGGAATAGAGAGGCTTTAGGACGTAGTGTTCAGGGTTGCCGGGGAGGTCTGTCACTTCGTGGAAGAAGTGGCTCTCGGGTACCGTAGGGTGCTTGAACCAGGGGATCGAGAACTTGCTCAGGCGGAAGAACCAGTTGGGGTGGCCGGCCCATTCTACTTGCAGATCGTCAGTCCAGTTGAAGGGGCTGACCGCTTTCTTTCGCTCCAGCTCGTCGAAGATGGCGCGGTTGTAGATGCGGTGGATCGGGGTCTCTACGCCCTCACGATTGTAGAAGAGTTTGTTGCCCCTCTTGATTACCTTGGTGATGCAGACGGCGCGGACCCCGTAGATGCGCTCTGTGCAGATGAAGTCGCACACGGTCTTCTGGTGTTCGGGATCGATCTCAAGCAGAACTACGTTTTCAGGGGAGTGGCCGTTGAGGATCGCCTCGCCCAGCAGTTGATGGTAGCCATTGAGATCAAGATCGGTGAGCAGGTGCCGGAGGTTGGGGTCAAGATCATAGGCGCGTACGTACTGACGGGCCATCTCGACCTGGTAGCCGTAGAGACTGGGGAAGCCCTGTATCTCGACCAGCTTGGGCGCGTAGGTGCCGTTCTCATGGACGATGCCGAAGTCCGCCTGGATGAAGAGGGGCTCGTGGGCTTCGTTCGGGACACGGTACTGAGCGGGGATTTCGCGGTCTGAGGCTTCGAGATAGAGCTTGTTGTTGAGGAGCTGGCCGACGAGGTCGCGACCGGCACGGGACATCTCCTGCAGGAGTTCGCGCGGGAAAAAGCAGGGTGTTTCCGAATGACGGAAGGCTACATGTTGACCGATCGCGTTATCAAGCGAGGTCTGGAAGTACAGGTATTTCTCGGGTGTCCAGCGGCGGTTGAAGTCTTCGCGAAGGTGCGTGATCATTTCAGTGTTCGATCAGGAACTGGCCTTCGCGCATAATTTGACGGTCGTCGGCCCAGATGTTGAACTTGCGGCCAACCACGTCGATGTGAGTGGAAGAATACCAGTCGGCACCGGTGTGGGCACCGTAAGGATTTCCGAAGGCGATGTGGATGCCGGGGATCTTTTCGTCCTGGAGGATGTTGCCGATCACGTCGTTGAGAGCGAGATTGGTGCCGATGGCGAATTCGCCGACGCGGTCGGAATTCTCGTCTGTGTGGCAGTAGGCCCAGAACTCGTCGCGGAGTTCCTGATTGGCACTTTCGGCTGAGACCATGCGGTTCTTTTCCACCTTGATGGTGAGAGGGGTTTCGCGCAGGTCACCATATTTGGCGCAGAGGTAATCACCGACGACGCCGTCGATAACAAAGGTGCCGTTGACCTCACCCGGCGTCGTGAAACACTCGCCGCCAGGAAGGTTGCCCCACTTCGCTGTCGAGATGATGCCGCTGGTTTTGATCCAGTTGTAGTTGGGGTTCATGTCGGCAATGATGTCGGTACCGGCAGCAGTGGTGGCGCGGATTTTCTTTGCGCTGGCAGCGATGTTGCGGACTTCAATGCTGAGGGCGTCGACCTTGAGGAAGTCGGCTCTCATTCCTTCAAGCATGATGCGTTTTTCGATGTTGACCATGTGGGCGTGCCGCATCTTGCGACGGTTGACGACGTCCGTCATCTGCATGCGGCTTTTGAGTTCGCCTTGCTGGGCGACGACAGCAAAGATCGAAACTTGAGACAGATCCATGTCAGAGAGGACGACCTCGGGCATGTTGGTGAGCGGGCGATCAGCGAAGTCTTCGAGACGGAAGGCGCTGAATTCACAACCGAGCTTGGTGAGCTCGTGGGCAATAGAGGCGGCAATTTCCTCACAAGCCTTGTCGGTGATGAGGGTGACACGCTCGGATGGTTGGATGCGGAGGCAGGTATGAACCGCGTTCCGGGCACCGGGTGTGAGTTCGGGATCGAATATAGTGGGCAGCAACTTAAAGGCCAGCCTCCGTTTCAGAAATGATGTAATCGACGACAGCTTTGAGGTCGCCTGTTTCGCGCCAGACCTTGAGTTGGCGGTCTGCGCCGGTTCCGTTGCGCATCATCTTGTAGATGTAAGCGATTTCTTCACGGCTTCCCAGGTCGTCAACAACGTCGTCGACAAAGTGGAGCAATTCGAAGAGCAGGTCTTTAAGGGGAACTTCGGTCTGTTTGCCAAAGTCGACCAGCTTGCCGTCGAGGCCATAGCGCGCGGCGCGCCACTTATTCTCCATGATAAGCGCTCGGCGGTAGAGACGGAAGCCCTGGTTGTTGCTGTGTAGCTTGTAAAGCTTGGCGACAAGAGCCTGGATGAGCGCGGTTACGGCGAGCGTTTCATCCATACGCATGGGGAGATCCATGATGCGGAATTCGAGGGTTGGAAAGTGTGGATGGGGGCGGATGTCCCACCAGATTTTCTTCGCGCTATCGATGCAGTTGGTCTTGATGAGGAGATTGACGAAGTTGGTGTATTCGCCCCAACTTGGGAAGTAGTCAGGGATGTTGGTTCGGGGAAACTTGTCGAAGACTTTGCAGCGGTAGCTCTTGAGTCCGGTTTCGAGGCCGAGCCAGAAGGGGGAGTTGCTGGTGAGGCCGAGAATGTGCGGGACAAAATATCGGGCCGCATTCATGATCTGGATGGCGGCTTCGCGGTCTTCTACGCCGATGTGGACGTGGAGACCAAAGATCAGGTTGGAGCGGGCGACGGACTGCATGTCTTCGACGATGGTGGCGTAGCGCTCATCGGGGTAGATCTCCTGCTTGCGCCAGTCGGCGAAGGGATGGGTGGAGGCAGCAGCGATGCGGAGGTCGTTTTGCTTGGCAAGCTTGATGATGCCGGTGCGGAGTTCATGCAGGTCGGCGCGGGCTTCCTTCATGTTGTGACAGATGCCAGTGCCGACTTCAACGACGCTCTGGTGCATTTCCGGCTTGACGCGTTCTGCAAGGAGGCGTTGGCCTTTGCCAATGATTTCGGCGCTGATGTGTGAGCGCAGGTCCCGGGTAACGGGGTCGATGGTTTGGTATTCCTCTTCGATGCCGATGGTGAGGGATGGCTGGCTCATATTTGTGATTATCTACCAGTATGATTTGGAAGAGGGTAGGCTTCGGGCCAGGCTATGGCAAAGGGGATAAGGGCCTGGCTGTCGAAGACAAATGCTGCGGCTTTTCCGACCGTTGTTTGTTGGCCCTGACCGGTTTCGAGAAACGCTTCCGCGATTTGCTCGAAGACATTTTCGGGCAAATTGGAGTTAACGGGTTCGCTTGTGTCGAAGTCCTCGAAGTCGATCCATTGCGGGCCTGCTGCCGTGGGCGTTAGGTGCCGGTAGCGCACGATTTGTTTGTCAGGGATCTGGGCCAGGTGCTCGGCGTAGTGGGAGGAATGCGGCTGAGGCCATTAACTTCTTGAATACCGGAATCTCGGAGTTGTCTTATTCAAAGAAAGCTTTGAAATCGATGTATGCGGCCCGGGTGCCAGCTGGGCCGGATGGAGTCTAGAATGGCGTTGATGATTGTTGCTGCGCCGCCAATAAAAGGGCCGATCTGGCGAAGGCTTGCGTGCACCATAACGGTGTCGCCCTGCCTGATGCCAAGATCGGCCAAGTACTGCAGAGTTGCTGATTTAGTTGTTGAAGCCGATATTAAAACATGAGTTTAAGCGACAACTGGATGGTGCGTGCGTCACGAGCTGTGGTGATGACTCCGAAGGAGCCGGATTGGTTGAGGCCGCTCGGGCCAGGCACGAAGCCGGTGCCCGGTGCGCCGAGGTTGACGTGGTTCAGGAAGTTGAACATTTCGGTGCGGAACTGGATGTTGAAGCGCTCGTTGAAGCGAGTGTTCTTGATGACGGAGAAGTCCCAGTTGATGGTGCCGGGGGTGCGGACGTTGGGGAGCACGCGACCGACGTTGCCGAAGGTGAAGGGGGCGGGGTTGACAAACTGCGTAGTGTCGAACCAGCGCTGAGCGGTGCGTTCGTCGAGTTTGGCTGGCTTGCCCGTGGAATCAGGCCGCGTGGCGCGCTGGTTGTTTGCTCCACCGATGAGGAGCGGGATGCCAGTTTGCATGATGCCGATGGTGTTGACCTGCCAGCCACCGATGATACGACTGGTCAAACCTTGTTGGGAGCGGCCGAAGGGGAGCTCATAAACTCCGCTGACCGTAGCGCGCTTGGAGACGTCAGATGGATCGACGCTGCGTTCTGCGGCGCGGTTGAATTTGCCGTTCTGATAACCAGTGACAGAGGCTTGTTCAATGGGGCCGAAGTTGACTGGAGTTTGAATGCTATCGCTGATGACCTTGCCACCCGTGAAGGAGACCAAGAGGGCGAGGCCCTGAGAGAGCCGTTTTTCGGCGCTTAAAAGCAGGAGGTGAGAGTTATAGCTGCCAAGACGCGGGTTGCGGACGGCGACGCCGGTATATTGAGGAAAAGGCCGGAGGGACTGTTCTCGCGAGATGGTAGCCCCGCCAAGCGCACCTGGGAAGAGGCCGGCATTAGGATTGGGAACTTGTTGCGTCAGGCCCTGGCCAAGCGATAGAAATTGAGGATCGAGTTGATTTAGATCGTAGCTGCCGGCAGTTAGACCACGCCCGAGGTTGCCAGCGTAGGAGGCCTCAAAGAGCCAGCTCTTCCACATCTGTTGCTGCAGGCTGAGTGTGAACTGCTGGATGCGCGGGATGTTGCCGTTGGATTCGTCATAGGATACGCCTTGGCCGAGAAAGGCACCAGGGCTGAGCGCGCGGCCCAAGGGGGCTACAGGGGCAGAGGGGAAGCCCTGGCGGAGCTGGAAGGCAGGGCGGTTGGGATCGTTCTGCGGATAGGTTGTGCCGGTCTGGGCGAAGCCATTGGCATTGCCGTAATTTTCACGCCACATCTGTGAGGGGTACATCATGCCGTAGCCGGCGCGGAGGATAGTCTTCGTATTGCCAAATACGTCGAAGGCGAAGCCGAGGCGTGGGCCGAAGTTTTTGTAGTCTTCACCTCGCCAGTTGCGGGGCTGTCCGTTGACACCGGCGAAGACGATGCAGCCGGTGACGCCGTTTGGAAGCTTGCAGGTGAGGTCGAAGTTTGTGGCACCGTTGTTGCGTTCTACGGCCTGTGACTGGTAGTCATAGCGGAGGCCAAGGTTGACAGTGAGGCGCTTGGAGATCTTCCAGTCGTCCTGGAAGTAGCCACTGATGGTGTGTGTAACTTGCGATTCCCCGACGTGGGTGGAGACGCTGGCGTTGCTGACTGCTCCAAGGAGGAAGGAGGCATAGGCGCTGCCAGTTCCGGCTGGGGCGATAGGATTGCCGGTGAGGCCGGCGGCAAAGTTATAGCTACCGGAAGGAGCACCACGTTGGAGGTTGTGGCCCTGGAGGAGGCGTAGGTCGAAGCCAATTTTCATCGAGTGTGCGCCGCGGATGATATTGACCTGATCGAGGAACTGCCAGTTTAGACTGCCGCGAAGACCGGCCGTGCCAGTGTTGAAGCCAGTGAGGCCGTTATTGATGGCTGGGAATGTGTCAGCAGGGACGATGGCAGGGAGGCCCAATTTTGCTGGCCAGCCGCCGCCGAAGCTACGGACGACAAAGGGAAAATACCCGCGGGTTGCGCCGATGCGCAGCTCATTGACGATGGTGGGTGAGACCACGTGGGTGTCGCTGAGGACGACGTTCCAATTTTTGAGATTGTCGTCGCGCTTGCCTACTACTTCGTTAGGGTAGAGAGCTGCTCCGCCACCACCATTATCGGTGCGGTGGTTGAAGAATGAATAGCGGCCGAACATTGAATTGTTGCTCGTGAATTTGTGATCGCCCTTGATGGTGTACTGTCGCATTTGCTGGACTTCGCTGGCGGTGCCGAGGAAGTTATTGGCATTAGTGAATCGATCGGTAGGAACACGATTCGGGAGAGGGTAGAAGGCATTGATGGCTTTGGATACAGGGTCGATTTGAGTTGCCGGAATGATGTTGCCGGGATATACCTGGCGGGTAGCAGCCGCGCCGGAGCCTTGTGTCGAGGCGGGATCAAAGATCGGGATCAGAGTGCCGTTGGCGTTAAATAAATCGGAGAAGTTGCCATCGCGCTGGCCGATTGTCGGGAAGCTGGCGATGCGGGGAGTGGACCGGCGGTAGCGGTACTCTTCCCAGTTGCCAAAGAAGAAGGTTCGGTCTTTGATAACAGGGCCGCCAACGGATGCGCCGAACTGGTTGTATCGGAAGGGCGGCTTGACGGTGGCAAATGTGTTGCGTGCGTCGAGGGCATCATTGCGGAAGAATTCGTAGACGCTGCCATGGAGCTTGTTGGTGCCCGAGCGGGTAACCATGTTGATGACGCCACCGGCGGTGAAGCCGTATTCGGCAGACATTCCGCCAGACTGAACCTTGAACTCTTCGACAGAATCGACGCCGGGGTTGATAGCGACTTCGCCGATATAGCTCTGGATGTTGTTGCCGCCGTCGAGGAGCTGACCGTTCATTGCATTGGGGCCACCGTTGATCGAGATCGAGGAGAGTTGGATGCCCCGGTCGGCGAAGCCGGAAGCGGTGGGGCCAGCGTTGGATTTGACGCTGGGAGTGAGGAGTGTGAGAGCGAGAGCGTTGCGACCGTTGAGGGGGAGCTCGCTGACGCGCTTTTGGTCGACAACTTTGCCAATAGAAGTGTTGGAGGTGTCGACGAGGAGAGCTTCACTTTTGACTTCAATCGACTCTGTGACCTGGCCAACTTCGAGCTGGATGTCAACTTGTGCGCGCTGGTCGACCTGGAGCTGAAGTCCAGAGCGGACGATTTTGCGGAAGCCAGTCTTTTCGACCGTGACAGTGTAATCGCCAACGGCGAGATTAGGGGCCTGGTAGAGCCCCTCGCTGGTTGAGGTTGTTTCGAAGCCGGCGTTGGTTGCGGTGTTAAATACGCGAATCTTTGCGCCTGCAATAGCTGCGCCACTGCCGTCGGTAACGCTGCCGAGAATGGTGCCGCGACCCTGTTGCGAGAAGCCTGGCAGCGAGGCCAGCAGGAGAAGCGGGAGGAAAAGAAGTCTGGTCAGTTTTGTCATCATGGAAATCCCTGAAATCTGAAATAATCTATCACAATCTTATGACAAATTGTAGGCTTCGTGGCCCACGACTGTTTCGTTCTGCAAAAATTGAGCCATGGATGTGAGTCTTGGCGGAATTACCCTCCTGCTGCAGGCGATGCTTGCGGCGCAGGCATTGGAGTGCCCGATCGAGGCTGAGTTGCGGCTGCCTCCGGTGCCGGACTACCGGCCACTTGAGTTGTCCAAAAAGATGGCTGCGAAGGGATTTGAGGCTTGGCGTGGGGCTGGTGTTGAGGTGACTCGACGGTTATCGGATGGGGCAGTTGGGTTGAAGGTTGGGGCACAAGTGATCTTGCTGAAGCCGATGGGAATCCTTGGAGTCGAGGGTGTTGGGAAGGCGGGAGGGAAGCCGGTTGGGTTTCGGGTTTATCGAGCGGCATTGGGCTATGGTGCCGCGAAAGTCACAATTCAGATGACTGCTGGAGCTTATGCGGCGGCACAGTGTGGGGGGAGGCTGGCGCTGTTTGATGTCGAATCGAAGGGGCCGGTTGGGGTGGATACAAATGGGGATGGCAAGGTGGATGTGAATTCGCCGGCGGAGTATGCGCGAGTGCGAAGTGGGGCGTTTGAGTGGGAGGGGCGGGCTTACGCGTTTGACCGGGTGGACTGGAAGCGGCGGGTGCTCTTGATGCGCGAGACTGCGGTGGGGCCGAACTTCGTCGAGGGTGAGGTGTTAACAGATTTTGCCTATGTGGACCGGTTGAAGGAGACGCGCCGGTTGAGCGGGCATGGGAGTTCGTATACGCTGATTGATTTTTGGGCTTCGTGGTGCGGGCCGTGCATTGGGGCTTTTCCGCAATTGAAGGCGATTGCAGAGACGCATGATGTGAAGGTGCTGGGTGTGAATGGGGATGAGGAAGCGGGTGCGGCGTCGCGGGTGCTGGCGCAGTTTGAGGTGTTGTGGCCAGATGTCCAATCGACCGAGCCTGGAGTGTTGTTTGAGTACCGGACGCGGGTGGGTTTGTATCCGACCTATTTGCTGCTCGATGCTTCACGAAAGATTGTGTTTCGGACGGAAAGCACGGTCCAGTTGATTGAGGAAATTCGGCGTGTGGTGCCAACGAAAAAAAGCCGTTGACCGAACTGTAACCATTTTGTAACATTACAGAATGCGCTGGATTGCGCTCCTTCTGCCGCTCGCCTGTGGGGCGCAGGACTGGGGTAGCCTGCATGTCGTGAATGCCAACTTGCCACTTGGCGAGAAGCTCTTGCTGCAGTTTCATTCGCGGTTGAGGACGAACGATAATTTTGGGGATTATTTTCAGTCTCGTGGCGGGGCCATTGTGTCGTATCGCCTCCAGCCGAAGATGAGTCTGATTGGGGGGTATTATTTTGCTGACGAGGAGACACGTAGTAAAGCTCGTAGTGATTTCCATCGATTCTTTGGCGGGGCCAGTTTTGTGTTGCCAATGCCTTCGAAGCTAAAACTTGAGGCCAGGAGCTTGCTGGAACGATTTGTTGGGACTAGTCGCGGAGACTATTTTCGCGCGAGGGAACGGATGTTGTTGAGCTTTGGGACAGGGAAGGTGCGGCCTTATCTACAGTTGGAGGGGCTAGCGCAGCAGGGGATATTCACGGGGCGCTTTGGGGGTGGAGCGCAGTTTGTGATGAGAGGCGGACGTGATGTTTGGGTCGGGTTCGAACACCGGCAACTCGCGAGCGGTGGATACATCAACCTAATCACAACTAATTATCAATTTCATCTTCGACCGAAGCGTGATTAGATCCGATTGAACTTTTTGACGGTTTCGCCCAGGCTCTTGAACTGTTTGATGAAGGGCACCATTTTGGTTTCACGATCATCGATTTCCTGTGAGC